>PGXB01000022.1 GCA_002838945.1 candidate division Zixibacteria bacterium HGW-Zixibacteria-1 | reverse complement strand
GTTATGAAAAAACTACTGATGATGATCCGGGCAATGTTGAAAAACAATTTACCCTTTAATCCTAACTATGCCCTTGACAGTTAAGACGGTATCTACTAATACTGGATAAGTGAGCCTCCTATTAATAAACATTATAAGGGTGTGATAAATTGTATATCGAAATAGACCTCGTTTCTAATTGGTTGGAATTGAAGTTGGAACAAATCAGTCAATTAATATCAAATGGCTTTGAATTTGAAAATTACGATGAATGGAAAGCAAAAAAGATAAAATTCTTAAATAATCAAAAAGATGGTCTATTAATAAATAAACAGAGTATCCAAGCAGAAAGCACGCAATCGGATGATAGCATATTAAGAAAAAAGTATCAGATGGACTTGGTTTGCAGTTTTATCAACCTGCACCGTAGATTTGTTAAACCAAAAAGAAGAGCAATCAAATGTTCCAGAGAATTTATATGTCCCGAACCGCTTAGAAATGGATTGAAATTATTAAAGAAAAAAATAAGTAATGGAGACTCATTACTAGCTCATATGAGTAAAGGAATATTTAATGCAACCGAACATGACGGGATGTTTTATGATTGGGGTATCCACCACTTGCATTTGGGGGTAAAACCAGATGAAAAACTAAAAAAATTGATTGAGAGAACCAGTGAGTTACTATATGCAATATTTGATAATGAATATGCTTATTTTATTATAATCGGTGAACATAAACAATGGGCAGATAAGAACATTATGCGTATTGTGAAAAATAACTTTCCCCAAATTATCAACACGTCTAGATTCCATGGTTTTTCTGAATTATCTTATACACCATCAGAAAAAGAGACAATTAATCTCAGAAAAAGTCTTATAAATGTCATTTTGGATTTAAACGGTGAGTATTATGCAGTCCCTGGCGGCGGCGTCTCTTGTGGCGGATTAAGTGTGCGTTCAGTGGAAGAGTTTGGCCGCATAATTAGATTTTATAAAAATGCAGAAGATCTCATAAAAAATCAAATGGAGCAGAATAGTGCGATTTTATTCAAGCAAATGTCTTGGACTTATCCTATAAGATTGGAAATGTTGACATTGGCAGACGACAATGTAACTGTTGTCGATAAAATGAATAAATTCAGACTGACTCTTATATATAATCAAAAATCAAATAAATTTACAGATATCTACATCAAGTCAATATAGCTCAAGCCATTCTGAGGCATCCCAATCCGTCGTGCCCCGGAGCTCCGGGTTTCTTAAAATATATTCCCGTACAAAATTGCCATCAATTTGATGGTAAAATGGTCATCGGGGGGTATTATAGAGGGGTGTGAATAAAATTATGGCTATTAGTGCGTCAAATTGGGAGATTGTAAAGGTCATGTCATTTTCAACAAATAGGCAGAACCACTGCAGACCCGCCGAGACGGGCCATCCACGGAAGAAACAAACCCACAGTCCGCCAAGGCGGATGGGGCACCCGCGCCTTTATAATTTTTTGCGGAGGTATGGGATGAGAAATTTTTTAAAAAAGCAAAAACAAACCCAATTCCGTGTAAATCTATGACCCAAATTATAGTAAGAAGAAATTACTCCGAAAGTCAGCCCCGAATCTGGTGGTAATCCGGCAGTTTTTTGTCGATAAATGCAGCCGTGACATTCAATATTCCGGCACAAACTTTTTCTGTAACAAACCTCGTTTGAGGGTGTCTAAGGTGTAGATGAAGCAAAATAGGGACCTGTTCTGGAATCTGGTGGAAAGCGAACATCTCAGGGCACGCGCTTTCTGCCGCAAGCTGATGGGAAGCCGTGACGACGGCGACGATCTGTATCAGGACAGCCTGGTCTGCGCGCTGGCCAGGTTCAACAGTCTGCGAAAGATCGAAGCTTTTCGTCCCTGGCTGTACCGGATCATGATCAACCGATTCAAGAACCATCGGCGGCGGTCGTGGTGGAAGCGCTTTCTCCCTCTGACCGATGAGACAGCCGACAGCCCGGTCGGGGTAAATCCATACCCTGCAATCGCGGCCCGGCGGCGGCTGGAAATAGGCTTCAAGGCGCTTTCGCCCGATGAGCAGGCCCTGATAATGCTTCACGAAATGAACGGCTGGACCATTGCCGAGCTGGCCGGGATGACCGGCAAGTCGGAAGGCAATGTCCGGGTTCGATTGACCCGGGCGCGGCGGAAGATGCGGGAGGCCCTGATCCGCTTTTTCAAAGGGTCCGGCTCCGAAGAAATCGAGAATATACTGCTAAGCGAGGTAGAGATATGCATTGCTCCGAAGCCCGAAGAATGATCGAGTCGGCTCAAAGCGGTCTCGATGAAGCAAGCGCCCGCACCCTGCAGGAGCACCTTGACGGCTGCCCCGAGTGCGCCGCTTTAGCGCGGGCGGAGCGGATGCTTGATGTCGATTTTGCCGCCACGACAGCCGACGACAACGCCGGCGGTCCCGACCTGGCCGCGCTGCGCCGCAGGACCGAAGAAGCGACGGCAAAACAAACCGTTATGGAGAAAATCATGTCACATATAAAATACAATATCACCGAACGTCCGCGGCTGATGACCGGGTTGTCTGTGGCTGTCGCCGTTTTTCTGTTCATCACCCTGGTGCCGTTTTCATACACCGAAACAACCGGCTACCGGATGACATTGAACTATGCCGGATCGGCCGGGGAAATCCCGCCGGAACTTCTCAATGCCGCCTTTGCCGCCATCGGCTACGAAGCGGTCTCGGCCTCGGTTTCATCCGACGGTCAAAATATCAAATATGTCATCGACAACATCCCGACCAGACGCGAGGCCGATGATATCGGGGCCGCGGTCGGCGGATTGATCGAGGAACCGGTCAGCGTGAATGTCGAACCGATAATCAAGATCAAGTCGGGGGCGCTGTATGCCCAAGTTATAACTAAAATCAAGGGCGAAGAGGTCCGGCCGGTCAGGTTGAAACTCGATAAGGGTGAAATAGTTATTAATGATGAAGGGCTTTCGGGCTCGGCTTGGTCGAGGGCTGTGGCCGATTATCAGGTACAGCTCGACATCGAGCGCTTGCTGGCGAAAAAGGGATTGAATAAAGATGAATTCGAAGTCAAAGTGGAAACGGTCGCCGATGGGGATATGCGCATGATTGAACTTCGACTTGGCCCGACCGAAGTAATCCAGACTCTTAAAGACGGTATTCTGGTATTATTGTCGGACAGCACGATCGCACTAAGGAAACCTGACCCCGACAAAGAGGGCGAATTTATCGAAAAAAGTATCAATATCAGGACGGAGGATAATGCCGATTCCATCGCGGCCCCGCCCGTTCTAAAGCTTATGATAAAACTCAAAGATGAAGGCGAATAAAATCCTCGTTGTATTCTTTATATAGTCGTTAAGAAGGGCCGGCCGATGTCGGCCCTTATTTTATTATTAATTAAAAAAACCGGGGAGCCTGGCGCCCCCCGGCACAACCGGATTGATGCAGCAAAAATGCGATAAAGAGCAGAGGCGGCGGTGAAGGTGGGGATAAAAGCGTGAAGTCAGCCCTCAGCATATCAACGCGGCTGTTAAAAGTTTGTTCAATATGATATTCGATTCCAAAAAAATATTATGAACAACAGTCAATCCGGGACTGTTACAGGAATATTAATTCAGGATAAATTGACCAAAAAAGGGGACAACCAACCATGCCGTTTTTATTATACTTTGAGCAGACCAAAGAGACATTTTTGAATAGTTGGGGCCTGTTGATTCTGAGAGTCGGGGTCGGATCGATGATGCTTCTCAGTCACGGCTGGGGTAAATTGATGAATTTTTCGGAAATAGCGCCAAAATTTGCGGACCCGCTTGGTTTCGGAACTACTGCCAGTCTGGGGCTGGTGGTTTTTGCCGAAGTGTTTGCATCGCTGGCGCTTATTTTCGGTTTCATGACCCGTCTGGCGACATTTCCATTGATAATAACCATGCTTGTGGCCGTTTTTCTGATTCATGCGGGTGACCCGTTCGGCAGAAAAGAACTGCCGCTTATGTTTTTGATATCATATGTGACCATACTTATCAGCGGGCCGGGTAAATTCTCGCTGGATCGATTGATGTTCAAGAAACAAATGGATTTTTAAGGGAAACTTAACGGTTGCTCTTGTAGGAGAGCTGCTCCAGAAATCGGGCAACTTCCGAAGATTTTTTGAAAATTGTGATTTTTTTGCCGGCCGCGTATTTCTCGAGCATTTTGAAAATATACGGCCGGTTGTCTTTTCTGAAATTCCATATCCATTTATAAAACTCAAAGTCGATCCGCTCGGCGCAGCCGGGAGCCATATCGGGGCGCACCTTCTTTCGATTCATCATGTTTCGTTTAAGGGCGCGCCAGAGGCAGAGCAAAGTCGGGAAATCGAAGACAAATATCGTATCGGCGGCCGGTATTCTCAGGTCGAGGGTAGTGCGATAATAACCGTCGATTATCCATCGTTCGCCGGCCATAAGCTCTTTAACTCTTTCCTTCCATATTTCCTTGTCGGTTTCGATCCAGCCGGAGTTCCAGAAGTGATAATCGAGATGGATAACGGGAAGGTCGAGCAATTTGCCCAGGGCGATGGAGAAAGTCGATTTGCCCGCTCCCGGGTTGCCGATGATGAGGATTTTATGCATGGGAATGTTATCTCCTTCAGTAATCAAACGCTACCCTCATTAACCAGTCGGACGAAATGGCGGAAGGATCGGTCATAAGTTCTTTCGGCATCATCCGGGAAACAGCAGGCCGGAAGCTGGCGCATTTTGAGGTGGTATGCAATGCAATCGCAACACAGGCCTTTTCGCGGGCATGGCTCATAGCTGCAGTTGCATGATGCCAGGTTCCGCTCTTTGTTACAATCCATAAGGCTCCCTTGCAAAGATATATTATATCAATTTTAATAAGCAAAATAAACCGGAATGGTGCGGAAATCAACCGGGGAAATGCTTTGAGCCGGCTGCAAAAAAAAGAAGGGGCCGCCAAGCGGCCCCTTCTAGGGGAAAAGAGGTAAGGCTACATAACTTTTCCGCCGCGATAGTGGAAACAATCACCCCGGCATTCAGGGCAGAAGACTATCGGGCCGTATTTTTTGATATCTTCCCGCTCGGCCACCCGGCCATAGACATACTCACGGTAAAGGCCGTGAGTGGGGATGAGAACAGTCGGCTTCAGTTTTTCCAGAGTGTAGCAGGTGCCTTCGTAGAGCGACACCGTATCCTGGACATGGCAGCCGGTTACATTCAGAAAGGCCAGATCAAGATGATTGACCTTCCCGGCCAGGAAATCGATCTCCTGCGTGAAACCATCCTTTTCACCTTCGCGCCATCCGGCATGATCGCCGGCATGGTACATAGACAGGCCGTCGACCTCGACCAGGAAACCGACCCCGGCATCATTGGCCTTAATGGTGGTGACATTGATGCCGTCGATATTTCTGGTTTCATGAGGCGGCATAAATTCATAGGAAGGGCCGTTGTATCCGGATTCTTCGAACAGATTTGACACTCCCGGATCGAATCCGAAAATATATTTGGCATTGGCAAAATTATCTTTGCCGGAGAAGATGCTGCTGTCGACATGGTCCCTATGGTCGTGGGATACGAAAAAGGTTACGTCGAGGTTTTTGATTTCATCGGGATTGATATGGCCGTTGGCCAGAAGCGGCTCGGCGGGATCGATCCCGGGATTCCAGTAATCAAAAACCAGCAGGCGGTTATTTGTTTTGACGGCCCAGCCGCAATGACCGAGGTACCACATATCGGCGTTGCCGTTACCCAATGACTCGGCCAGCAAGGGGCTGAAGCCGTAGTTTTCCTCGACACCGGTCATATCGGCGCCGCGCGCTTTGAGAATATCGGAGACATTTCTGAAACCATGCTTAGCGGTATAGTGCAACGGGGTTTTGTCGAGCATATCACGGGCGTTCACATCGGCGCCGCGATCCAGAAGCATCTTTGCCGCATCGGCATTGCCTCTGATGGCGGCAAAGTGCAGGGCGGTCCGCTGCCGATTATTTTCGCGGATATCGACATCGGCGCCTTTGTCGGCAATCATTCCGGCGGTTTCGGAGTTGCCGTCGATCATCGACACCAGCAGCGCATTCATGCCGTCGTTATTAATTACATTGACGTCGGCATTATTATCGAGAAGCATTTTTACCATTTCGGTCTGGCCCATGCGGGCGGCCATCATCAGCGGTGTTCCGCCGAACTGGTCGCGCTCATTGATATCAATCCCCTTATCGATCAGGTATTTCAGTAATTCGACGTGATTGTTCCAGCCCGCCATCAGAAAGAGAGAGGCCCCATCAGCAGTGCGGGCATGAATATTGGCCCCATTTTCGATCAGGATACGGGCCGGTTCGAGCCGCCCGGCGGAGGCGGCGGACAGCAGCGGCGTATATCCGGAAGAGTTGACCGCTTCCATATCGGCGCCGTGTTCGATAAGCATCTTGACGATCTCGGGGCAGTCATAGAAAGCGGCGCCATGCAGCGGCCGGCTTCCATTGGTTTTGGCGGCATTGACATCGGCCCCTTTGGAAATCAGGAACGCGGCCAGCGGGATATGGTTATTATAGGCGGCGCAGTGAAGCGGCGTCATGCCGTTCTCGTCGCGGGCATTGAGCAGTTCCGGATCCATGGAAAGCATTTCCATGACCGAATCCAGCTTGCCGGCGGTGGCGGCGTCATGGATACCGGCGGCAAAACAGGACACTCCGGCTGTCAGAAGGAGTGTCATAATGATAATTGATACTGAGTGTTTCATTAGCCTTTCTCCCCAAAAATTTTCGGCGAAAATCTTATAAGTTTCGATTATATAATGACTTAATTGACAATTCGGATTGATTCTTTTTATCGAAAAACATAACATTTCGTCCCTGATTGTACAAAATCACACACCCGACTAACTCTAAAGGGTGATGAATCGGCGATATATTGCACGACTATTTTTCATTCGTGTAAAAAAATGTCAAGCCTGTTAAATAAGCGGGATAAGTCAAAAATTGGTGACTGGCGGGTTCCGGTAAAGAGACGGATAAAGGGGCGGGATTGGTTAAGGGAAAATGCAGGACATCAAAAGACGAAAGTCATTTATTTTTTACAATGTATCTTCAAATCCATATATAACTCTATACCAGGCGCAAGTATCGCATAGTGGGATTGTTAGGCCATCGGGCAATTTGGTCAGGCTGTCTCCACAAGCCACATCAAGTTTCTTCTGAGTGAGATTGCCTGAATAAGTGAGATCAGCACCCTGAAGTCGAGCCCACTGGAAATCAGCGCCCTGAAGGTTAGCCGTTGTGATATCAGCGCCCTGGAGGTTGGCCCTCACGAGAAAAGCGCCCTGAAGTCTGGCCGATGTGAGTAAAGCACCCTGAAGGTTGGCATGAGTGAGATCAGCATCCTGAAGATTGGCATTGAAGAGATTGGTGCCCTGAAGGCTAGCAAGGGTGAGATCAGCACCCTTAAGGTTAGCCCATGTGAGATTCGCGTCTTTAAGGTTAGTCCCGGTGAGATCAGCACCCTGAAGGTCAGTGCTGATGAAATGAGCCCCCCTAATATCCGCATATCGCATATCCGCGTTAGCCATAAAGGCCGAACGAGCACTGGCATATCTCAAATCAGCATAGGCAAGTCTTGCTCCAGTTATAGCATTTTCGCGAGACAATGAATCGATCATCCAATAATTTTCCGGTTTTAATGAGACATCTTTTTCGACAATATTAGCAAAGACATCATATCCGATCCATGAAAATATGCGCGGCACAAGTGATATTTTCGAAATTGCTCCAATATCCTCAAATTCCCGCGTTCCATTTATCGAACCGTATGATAATATTATTAATAATGACAGGGATATGATTACACCAAGGCATTTGAAAATGCGTTTATCACGCCAGCATTTTTTTAGGGTGAATGGGAGTGGTTTTTTGCCCCTGAGAACTGAAGCATGAGCATTGTAGAAAAATAACCCGGCGGCAATTGAGATTGTTATCAGGGCTATTTGCAAATTTGTTCCGATCCAATCATGGCGGGGAATGTAACGGAGCCAGAACCATAATAGAGTAATTGGCACCACCCACCATGCCAGAACAATGCTGACAATTTCTTCAAATTGGTTAAGAAGAGAGCGCCTTTTTCGCAATATCTCAAAGTGCCTGCGGACAAGGCCGTTGAGAATCCAGGGATAAGCACGTTCATCAAGAGGTCGACCATCTTCAAAAATGGCGGGCAATCCGGCCATCGACTGCCAGAGCCGCTGAAGATAAAAGTGCAAATAGAAATAAAGGCAGGCAAGCATAACCGGCGCAACTTTGTAAAACCATGCAATTGGAATAGCGGTCCCAATAATGGGAAGCGGCGAAGAAGCGGTATTGGTGATTAGTTTGACATCGGTGGTGGTTCCGATAGTCAGCCAGCAATAAACGCAGGCCAACAAAGTTGCGAAAAATATTTTCCGGGCATTCCTGGAAGTCTCTTCGACAGTTTCAAGAGCCGAAAAATCGCGGATACCTTCCGGCAGACGCGCCCCGGTAATATCGGCCCGGGCAAATTCAGTGCCTTTGAGGCCGGTGGCGCCTTCCATATTTACATTGTGTAAGCTTGCCTTATTCAGGTTTTTGATATTGTCAAGATTTGCATTTTGCAGGTTTGCTTTGTCGAAAATTGCCCCATCAACATCGGCGCTATTTAGGTCGGCATTTGAGAAATTGGCATTATTACATTTCGCATCCTGTATCTTTGCGTTACTCAATATAGCACTACTCAAATCAGCACGAAACAAATGGGCCCCTCTTAAATCAGAAGCTAACAAACTTGCATTAGCCAAAAATGCCAAGTGCATTAAGGCACCACCAAAATTGGCTCCGGCACATAGAGCTTTGGTCAGATTGGCTCCAGCTAATTTTGCCCCTTCTAATTGGCACCCCTGTAAAATAGCATCAGTCAAATTTATACCATTCAAATCTCTTTGAGCAAGATTGACGTAACTTAGATCAGCACGCACACCTTCTTTATCCCCTGGTAAAAGCCATAATTTGTGAGCTTCTAATACTTGATTTAGCTCTTCATCCGATATTTCGCGGAGGGGCTGTTGGGAATTATTTTCTTCCATATTCTCAAAATAAATAAGACAATGATGGTTTGGTTACGATGTTGCTTGATTCCAGGTGCCGCAAACCAGTTGCTTAAATCTATTATACAATGGCAGATATGGCAACAGAAATTTGAGAAATAATTAGATGATGGTTTTTTCGATCAATGCCGGGGTTGGCGGAATTTATGCAGAATTATGAGTGCTAAAAATCAAACCGGGAGGCATTTGAGGTGCTTTTTGTGCTCTTCAGTGATCTTCCAGACGCCGGAGGCGAGGATCTTACTTTTGGTTGTCTCGCGGGGTTGATGGCCATCGTCGATAATCAGGAAGCCATCCTGTTTGACAATGCGGTGCAGTTCTTTTAGAAGCTCAGTAGGATTTTTGACCATGTGGAACATGTCGAGGGCATAAATCATGTCGGCGGTATGGCTCTCGATCGGGCAGGAATATCCGGTGATAACAACCGGTTCGACATTGGTCAATCCCAGTTGCGTCATTTTCTTTTTGATGGCTTCGGCGGCCAGTTCCTGGACATCGGCGGCATACACTTTACCATTCGGGCCGACCAGTTTCGACGCCCGCTCGATGTACCTTCCGGGGCCGCAGCCGTAATCGACAATGGTCATGCCTTCGCTGATGCCGAAGCTGTCGATTTTCTTGACCGGCGAATGGAAGAGATCCATAACCTTGAAGACGAATGACATTAGCGTGAAAGAGATATCAGACATTCGGTCAGGTTTTTTGCGAGACATAGATTATTCCCTGTGATTGATTGTGACAGAAAAATATACTGACAGGGCCAATAACAGGCAAGGCAAAATATTTATTTTGCTTCGACCGGGCCGGAGATGGTTTCGTAGCCGGCATCCTGCCAGGCGACAATACCGCCGCGGACATTGTGAAGATTATTGTAGCCCATTTCCTTGAGAGTATTAAAGGCGATCCGGCTGCGGCGGCCGGTGCGGCAGAAAAGAAAGATCTCGCTGTTTTTATCTTTGGGGAGCCGGTCAGTCACATACTGAAGGCTGTCGTATGGGATAAGTTCATCGGCAAAGGGCAGCCGTTTGATTTCGAATTCCCGGGCGGTGCGGACATCGAGCAGATAAATGTCCCTGCCCGTTTCAACCACTTTATGAAGTTGTTCGACCGTGATATAGCTGCCCATTTGATCATTGTTGTGAGCAGTATGTTTCTCATTGCCGCAAGAGATTACCAAAGCGGCCACGGTCATCAGGGTCAGAGCCTTTATCGAATTTCCTATAATTTTCATCTTCACTCACTTTATACCAGATCGAGAATATCGTTGATATAAGACAAGTTAGCAATCAAATTTGTTCCCGAAAAGGGGAGAGTTTTTCGGAGGGGGATGGAAGGATGGAAAATTTAAACCCATAATAACGAAAACAGTTCGTAGTTCTTTTATTGGTTCACAAACCATATCAGAGAGACAAAAAGGGCAGAATATAACATTTCTGCCCTTATAATTTTCCAATCAGTCAAAGGCGGTTCGGAAATCTATGGCCCCAGCCGGTTTATTGGCAAGAATTTGCTCAATGCTCTGCATGACGTCCGGGGTCAGTCTTTCGACCGCGTCAAGCGCTTTCATGTTTTCGATGACCTGCTCGGGTTTGGTCGCGCCGGTTATGACGGTGCTGACATTGTGATTTTTCAAACACCAGGCGAGAGCCATCTGGGCCATGGTGCAGCCGATCTCCCCGGCCATCGCTGTCATTTTGCGGACCTTTTCGATCTGGGCTTTGCCTTCATCGCTCTCGAGCCGGTTTTTGAGCCATTCGTATCCCTTCAGGGAGAACCTGGTGCTGTCCGGCATACCGCTATTGTATTTACCGGTCAGAATACCGCTGGCGAGCGGGCTCCAGATGGTTGTCCCGAGGCCGATCCCGGAATAGAGGAGGACATATTCTTGTTCGATTTTGTCACGGGCGAACATATTATTCTGCGGCTGCTCCATGGTGGGAGGAATCAGGTGCTCCTGACGGGCGATGTCATAAGCCTGTTGGATCTCCCTTGCGCTCCATTCGGAGGTGCCCCAATAGAAGGCTTTGCCCTGATTGATGATATGCGTCATGGCGCGGACCGTTTCCTCGATCGGCGTGCGGATATCGGGCCGGTGGCAGAAAAGCATATCGACATAGTCCATCTGCAGTCTCGCCAGAGCGGCGTCGGTGCCCTCGATAATGTGTTTTCTTGAAAGGCCCTTATCATTGACACCATTGCCGCCCCAGAAAATTTTGGTGGAGACAACCAGGTCGGATCGTTTCCATCCGGCCTTTTTGAATACTTTGCCCATGATTGTTTCGGCCTCGCCTCGGGCATATATTTCGGCGTTGTCGAAGAAATTGACGCCGGAATCATAAGCAGCCTTCATAATCTCATAAGCTTCATTAACTTGAATCTGGTTGCCGAATGTAACCCAGGCACCGAAGGACAATGCCGAAACCTGTAAACCCGATGAACCAAGATGACGATATTCCATAAATTTCTCCTTTTCGAAATAATAATATAATATAGCCTACGGAAGACAGGAATTTTGTCATAATAGAAAATTTTTGTAGAAAATATCTAATCCTGTTGCTTATTCGAATATTGAAATATATATATTCCGGTATCAAATGGGGTAAATCAATTCATTCCTTCAGACAAGGAGGTTCTGTGCTTAAGATCAAGGCAATTCTGATTTTTGCAGTATTCCTGATTCCATTGACTGTGGCAGGCGATGAACCGATGCAGGTTCCAATTACTTCGGTTCGGGCTCATTCGCTGGGACCTGAGCAGATAGGTAATCTGCCGCCGGTGGTGGAACCACCGGATAACCCGCAAACGGTCGACAAAATCCTTCTCGGTAAAAAACTTTATTTCGATACCCGCCTCTCGGCCGACAATACGGTCAGTTGCGCGACCTGCCATGACCCGGCCATGGGATGGTCGGATGCCGGCCCGACCAGTAAAGGTATCAATAACCAGCTTGGCGGCCGAAGGGCGCCGCCGGTTTCGAATTCCGCCTATAACCTGCTTCAATTCTGGGATGGACGCTCACCCAGCCTTGAGGATCAGGCCAAAGGCCCGATTGCCAATCCGATCGAAATGGGTAATACCCATGTCGCCATGATACGGACGGTCAATGACATTCCCGGTTATGTCGAGGAATTCAAGCTGGTGTTTGGTTCCACGCCGATTACGGTCGATCAGGTGGCGCAGGCCATTGCCGCCTTCGAGAGGACGGTGGTAACTACCGACTCTCCGTTCGACAGATATGTCCGCGGCGATATTACCGCTCTGACCCCGCTCGAGAAAAAGGGTCTGGAGATTTTCAACGGCAAGGGACATTGCACCGCCTGCCATTGGGGCGGCAATTTCAGTGACAGTCGATTCCACAACTTGGGTGTTGCTGCTGCTGATCTATCCAAAAAGGATGAAGGCCGGTACAAAGTAACCAATAACCCGGCCGACATGGGCGCCTTTAAGACCCCGACGGTTCGGGATGCCGCACTCAGGGCGCCTTACATGCATGACGGGTCGGAAAAAACGCTTGAAGATGTCGTTCGGCTCTATGATCTTGGCGGCGGATCCGATGAATCGAATCTCGATCCGCTGATGGTGCCGCTCGGATTATCCGAAAGCGAAATAGCGGCTTTGGTTGCATTCATGAAACGGGCCATGGTAAGTACTAATCCTGAAGTATCCAACGTCAAACCGATTCCACCGTCGGAATTTCCGAAGTGAAGGGAGGGATAAACGATGAAACGAATATGCGTTATTCTGGCGGCATTAGTATGCCTGATATCGATTCTTCCCGACAGCAGTAATGCCATTCCGGCCTTTGCCAGGAAGTATGGTTTTAATTGTAATATGTGTCATACCGCCTTCACCAAGCTCAATGATTTCGGTCAGCGCATCAGGGACAACGGCTATCAGCTTCCCGGCCAGGAAGGACTCGAGAAGAATGTTTTCCAGATTGCCCCGCCGATATCTATAAGAACTTCAACCGGCATGGTGATATCTCATTCCGGCAAAAATACGACGACCGGTTTCAATATCAACGGGCTGGATTTGCTGGCGGCAGGGGTTCTGCACAAGAATATTTCTTTTCTGCTTATTTATACACCGCGTATCGATGAACCGGCCGCCGATTATACCGGCAATTCCAACGGCACGAACGCGAGTCAGCTGGGAACGCTGGAGTCGGCTAATATTATTTTCAGCAACCTGGTTCAGGATAAGCTGAATCTCCGTATCGGGAGATTCGAGCCGGCGTATCACCCATTCAGTTCCAAGCGTACTTATTACATGAAGCAGCCGTACGAAATATATGCCTTCGGGACACCAAACAATAATTTCGTCTTTGATGACAACCAATTTGGTGTTGAAGCAACGGGTCATTTCGAAAACGGTTTTAAGTATGGAGCCGGTATTGTCAACGGCACCGGCGCCAACCCGGATAATAACAATGCCAAGGATCTTTATGTCAACCTGATGCAGGTAATCGGCCGCGGTGACGGGCAGAGCGCCGGTCAGCGGGTCGGGGCCTTCGCATATTATGGCTGGCAGCCGACCAGTTCCGAACCTTATGTGGGCGAATCCGGTGAGGCGGACGGTAAGGACAATAAGTCGTTTTATCGCCTTGGCGGTGATGCCAGTCTGAATTGGCGGACATTTAATCTGAAACTGTTTATGCTTTATGGTCTTGATGACAAGGCTTTCAATGATATCGATACCACTCAGGATTATGATTATGTCGGAGGTTTCGGACGGATCGACTGGGCCGGGTTGGCGAACAACCGGCTGGTTGTTTCGGCGATGTATAACTTTGTCAAACCGCCTGAATTCGATGAAGAGAAGACCATTAATGCTTTTTCCGGTCTGGTCAGATATTATCTGGGAGATTGGACCGCAGTCAATGTTGCTCTCCACAGTGAATATACATATAGAATAGTCGGGAAAGATGAGAAAGATAAACAGCACTACTTTGCATTTTTGGTTGATTTTGATTTCTGATAAATTGAATTATCAGGGCGGCTGTTTTCAACAGCCGCCTTTTTTTCTAATATTATAGCTTATTGAAACTAACCCTGGAAATTGCTGTTACAGTGAAAGGACCTGATAAAGCGGCTTGATAAGTTGACGCAGGGACATAAATAATTCCAAAAGCTGGAGAAAACTATGAGTTCCAATCAAAATATAGTCGGCCTTGTGATTGCCGTCGGACTTTGTCTGGCGGTTGGCTTTATCTCGGGGCGCTCCGTGCCCGGTGAATGGTATCAGGCGTTGGCCAAGCCGACCTGGACCCCGCCCGGCTGGATTTTTGGCCCGGTCTGGACCCTGCTATATATCTCGATGGGTGTGGCGGCATGGCTTATCTGGCGTCAGGCCGGATTTTCGGCGGCGGCGCTGCCGCTGGCCGTATTCCTGATTCAACTTTTGCTGAACGGCCTCTGGTCATGGTTTTTCTTTGGGATGCAAAATCCGGGACTGGCTTTTGTCGATATTGTAGCCCTCTGGATAGCCATTCTGGCCACGGTTATTCTATTCTGGATGAGACAGCCGACGGCGGGGTGGCTTCTGCTGCCCTATCTGGCCTGGGTCCGTTTCGCCTCGGCGCTCAACTTCGCCATCTGGCGAATGAACCAGTGCTGATATACATACCCTAAAATGTCCTGAATTTACAGCCAATCATACGGTCATATACCGTATAAAGGGCTGGACACGGCGTTATATAATTATATATTATTCTGCCGATAAATTGACAAAACAGGGGTGTGAGTAATTTTTTTGAGGAGATAAAGCTGTGGCAAATATCAATAAAATAAAAGGTGTCATAGGAATATTAACCGGCGGCGGAGATGTTCCGGGACTGAACCCGGCTATTCGGGCGGTTACGATCCGGGCGATTCGTGAAGGGTATCAGGTGATCGGATTTCGGCGCGGCTGGGCCGGGCCGCTCAGTATTGTCCGCGATAAAGGCGCCGACAACAGCCAATGTTATCAGGTTCTTACGGAAGAGATTGTCAACCGGATGGGTCGGACCGGCGGGACCTTTTTACACAGCTCGCGAACTCATCCGGGAAAAGTCACCAAAGACGATGTCCCCGAACATTTGCAAAACACCTATCAGGATAATATTAATGATCTGACTCCCGAGGTGTTGAAAAATCTCGAGTTTCTCGGCATTGAATACATGATTCCAATCGGTGGTGATGATACCCTCAGCTATGGCGTCCGCCTTTTCAAGGAGGGAGTCAAGGTCGTGGCGATTCCCAAGACCATGGACAATGATGTGCCGGGGACCGATTATTGTATCGGTTTTTCCACCTGTGTCAGCCGGACGATTCAAATGTGCAACAGTCTTCGGACATCGGCCGGTTCGCATGAGCGGATTCTGGTCATCGAGGTTTTCGGCCGCTATGCCGGGTTCACGGCGATACTTCCGACCATGGCCGGTGCGGCCAATCGGTGCGTTATCCCCGAATTTAAGTTCAGTGTGGAACACCTGACCGGACTTCTGGTGGATGACCGCCATAAAAACCCAAGCAAATATTCAATCGTCCTGGTTTCCGAAGGAGCAGTATTCGACGAGGGCGAAATGGTTTTTCAGAATACCGAAAAAGACGCTTATGGCCATATGAAACTCGGCGGTATCGGCGACCTGGTCTCGGCCAAAATAAAGGAATTGTCGCCCAAATTCAACAAAGGCAAGCGAATCAACACCATCAACCAGCGCCTCGGGTATCTGGTGCGCGGCGGCGATCCGGATGCCATCGATTCGGTTGTTCCCATGGCCTATGGCAACCTGGCGCTTGATTTGATTCTCGATGGGATTCATGGGCGATTGGTTGTACTTAAGAACGGACGGTACGACAATGTTCCGATCGAAGTCGTGGCTTCGACCAAGAAACTTGTCGATGTCAACCGCTTTTATAATACCACTCGGCTTCGCCCGATTTATCAGAGTTTTGAGATGAAACCGCTCTTCATCATGACCAGCGAAACATAAGTGCGGTTGAAAGCTGTGAATAATTAAAGGCCGGACCATTTGGTCAGGCCTTTTGTCATTATATATCGTGATCAGATCAAGTCTGGAACAGATACTGCAATTTCATGAAAAACTGGCGGTTGTCCAGCGACCAGTTGCGTTTGATATCCTGATTGTATTCATAATAGCGCGGTGAGAAATAGCCATCAAACGCCGACTGCCCCAAATCATTATAACTTCCGGTCATGCCGACATAGAATATCGTAAAGGGGTTAATCCGGTAAGTCAGAAGCGGGAAGATATTCGAATTCTTCATGGCGCTGTTGTAGCGGACGATTTCTTCGGTTTCGTCATCCAGATACTTGTACCAGACCTCACGATAGCGATATTCAAATATCAACCGGAAAGACAAAGCCCTGGTCAATTGGTACTGAAGGCGTGTCCGCGAAACAAGGTTTTCATACAGTTCTTCGGAGTTATCCGGATTATGACTGATGGTATAGCTCATGCTGGGGGAAATGGTCATCCGGTCAATCGGTTTCAGCGTCAGCGATCCGTCAAGGCGGTGCTCGTTGCCTTTTACAAGCTGATTAAGGGCAGGCGAGACACTTCGATTGTACCCGGCATACCAGGCAATCTTACTTGACGGGCGGCTGTTGAGGTCTATTTCAAACGACCAGAGGTTGTTGAAATCAACGCCGTACCAGCGTTCGTCGGATCGTCCCACGTTAACATTGAAGGATGATTGGGCGTAACGCAGATTGCCTTCAAGTCCGAGAAAGACATGATACCAGCGATGCTCGCCGTCGTACTTCCAGCGCGTATCCATATACATTCTGGGCGTAATTCTTTCGAATATACCGGACTTGGGATAGAAATTGACATTGGTACCGGATGACAGATCGCGGTAATTAACCCAGGGATCATAACCGATTTCGGTTCTGTATGTCGGATCGACCTGGCTGTATGTTACATTGAAATTCAATGAGCGGCTGTTATGACGCAAGCGCGAAATCAATCCATAGCCGGTGAATGTTTCGCCGTCGAAGGCGGCGGTGTTCTTGTCGAAGTTGAAATTGTAATAATTATAGAAGCCTGATTTGGACGGGTTATCCAGCTCTTTGTTGAAGGTCACCAGGTACTGTCCGTCAAGACTTATTTTCTGTGTCAGGCGGATATTTTCATCCAGTCCCAGGATAGTGTTATAGCCGTCATCTTCAAACCGGCGATCGTTGACAATAAACCCGACATGCGAATAATTGCCGAGCGATTTGATTCCGCGAAGGACGTTGACGTAACTCTTGCCGACATTAAGCGGTATTGAGCTGGATTCGTCGAAGGGGATGATGTACTGAGTGTTTTCATCGATGGCGGATAAGAAGCCGAAACGGTAGCCGTCATAGCGACCGGTCAATTTGGCGGCGAATTGCGGGTCATTAATGGTTCGTGTATAGAAGGAATTGAAGAGTGTCCGGAAGATGTCGATTCCTTCCTGGAAGAACGGCCGTCTTTCCGGGTAAAAGAGCGCTACTGTCGAATTGACATCGATCTGTGCCGCATCGGTTTCGACCTGGCTGAAATCCGGATTGTACGTTCCTTCCAGGGTGATGTCGGAGCTGATGGAATATTTTCCGCCCAGCGACATTTCGCCGTCGATTTTGCCGTCATCATAAGGCGAAATCAACGAGTCGCCGTACTGCATGCTTCCGGATTGATTGGAAATCAACGAGGGCAAAACTTCCAAACCCTTGCCCGGTTTGACATCACCGATACCGGTCACGGTGCCCCACTGGCAGGGCCAGCACTGTTGATTGCGGTCGTTGGCCGACCATGAATATTGATGATAACTGTCGCGGGGATGAACTCTCCAGAAATCCATTTTCCAGTTCTGAACGTCAAGGCTGGGGAAACGAATGCTGGAAAAAGGTATGGCGATTTCTACCTGATAGCCCGAATCGGTAATTTTGGCTGATGACTCCCAGATCAAATCATAGCCGGAATCCTCACCGGCAATATTGGTCCATAACAAATCTTTCTGAACACCATATGGATTGACCTGAAATTCATAGGCCCAGTTGGCATCGCCATATGAATCAAGCAGGACAATCACGGCGTCATCGCCGCCGAACTGGTCCCGCTGACACATGGTGGCACGGATATTGGCCGGATCATCTTTGCAGATAAAGGCGACATACAGCCGACCATGATCATATGTAACAAGGGCCTCGGTTTCGACCAGCGGTTCGATATTATCGCCGGGATAACGTTCGACAAAATTACTTAGATGAGCAGCGCGTTTCCAGCCCGGATCGTTCAATTTGCCGTCGATATCAATGGCCTCGTTTGTTCTGCTAATGACTAATTGCGGATTGAAAATCGGCTCGGATGAGGCCGGCATAACGGCCGGCAAGCCCATTATAAACAGGCTGATAGTTAACAGCTTGAGGAATTTAAACCCTCGGTAGTCATTAATGACCTTCATTTCGGACTCCTTTCATTTCACTTCCAGAAGCCCCACCAGTCCTTTGCAAGGTCCTAAGCCCCTTCTCTGCTTTGGCTTTACCCCTGGCCAAATTCTGCAGAAGATTGCTGCCGAGAGCTTGTACCCACTGTCGATATACGCCAAAATCAAACGCTTGTTTCATAAAGCGGCAGCGATAGTATTACTAAAAAGACTCCGGCTCCGTTAATATTATTCATGCGATTAATACGGTGCGCAAAAGGGGTGTATCTTTCATATTAATAGCGGATTGATTCAATGAACATTCGGCAAAGAAGCGTTTAATCGGATTAAATCATGAAGAAAAGAGTTCTTAGCCGCCGGCTTTGACCTGCTCGAGTTTTATCTTTGCCGGCGGGAATTCGGGGTCAAGCTCGACTGCTTTTTCAAGATATTTTATTGCCAGTTCGCGGTCGCCTTTTTTATCATGGGCGGCGCCGAGAAAATAGTACCCCCGGCCGGATTCGGGATATTCGTCGGCATAGAAACTAAACACCTCGATAGCTTTATCATATTCCTGCGCCTGGTAAAAATCCATGCCCAGATCTCTCAAATGATCCGAGTGGACCCTGACTCTGAAGCCATATTTATCGGAGAGCTTTTTGTAATGCTCCTTCAAAGATTCAAGTCCTCCGGCTTTCAGCTTTTCAGCCGGATACTGCCAGTCGCCGAATATATAACTCAAACCATTGTGACAACTCGCGTACGGAACATGCCCGGCTCCCTCAAATACCTCCATGGTCCATCTTAAATCCGCCGGAGCATGATTCCGAAAAATATCGACAAATTCCGGCATGGCGCCGGTAACGATGCTCTCGATATCATCGGTAGCATAGTTCATATATATGGGGCGGCCGGCCATCTGTCCGCCCGGGAGTGATGTTTTCGTCTTTTCCAGCATAAATTCTTTGAACCACCCGATTGACGGGCTCGCCGCGATATATGCGTTAAAAGTTTCGGGCCGGGTCAAAAAGGTATAGACCGTGAAAAGCCCGGCATTGGAACAGCCGCTCAGGATTCGATAATCGGCCGAGTGAAAACTGGTATCAACCCAGGGAATCAGCTCATCGGTAAAGAATCTTATAAAATTATCGGCTTCGCCGGTGCCGGGGCGGTCCTGAAATATGAGAGGGAAATAATCGCGGGGGCTGTTGGGGCTGTCGATGCCGATCACGATCATCTGCGGCATTCGCCCTTTGGAATCGATATCTTCCATGGCTGATGCCGCCAGCATCAGACGAGTCTTGCTGCCGCCATCAAGGATATACAGTACGGGAAATATGTCTTTTGAGTCTTCATAACCATCAGGTAAATAGACCGATATGGTGCGTTCTTCACCGAGGATGGTCGATTGTATTTTATGATATTTGCCTATAATAATCTCATCGATATTGTCCTGTGCCGTCGCCGGGGCTGCCGGCAAGATTAGGATGGCGATCATCAGACAGGCGATGCCGCCGGATAAATAAGTTTTCCTGCACATGATTCCCTCTCAAAAGAATTTGTTTTTCAGATACGTAACAGGTATCAGTATTAGTTTCTATAAATGGTCGGTTGCGGCCCGAAATCTTGCGGAGTCGGGCTGAGTTTGGGTGACCAGCAGATCCAAACAGTTTTTTTTCATTATTGCCATTATTGGGGACGCTGCGGAAGCTCTTGCCTTGTCCATTAATGGAGTGCCATGTTGAAAGATGCATGATAAGCTAACCACAAATCTAACTACAAGAATGATTTAAGATTACCAATTTTTTTGTTGACGAAGTTGCTAGAAAATTATGTATATATATTAGGCGGAAAGGGTGATTGACAATCCGTGTTTAAATATGAAAGTGAAATGACCAAGCCGGTCAGAGACTGGCTATTGGCCCAGGGATTAATGACCAAGGTCGAATTTAAAACCCCCTGGGGTATTTGTGATTTGGTCGGTGTGCAAATTAATAAGGAAAAAGCTGACTTACGAGTGAACTATAATCAGCGTTCTACTATTGGACCAATCCCACGCATAGCCCTGTTGGAGAGGATTCCGGATGCGGAAAGCGGGAAATCCATGGGCATGGCACACCTTGCTCGAATATTTGATTGGTGGCTAACAAGCGATAAACTCGAAAGCGAAATAAATTATTTAATCAGAAAGAAATTTCTTATTTCCAAGCGAAAAGACTATTATCAAAAACTTAATGGTTGGATGCCGTTACATGACAGAATGGTTGCTGTCGAACTGAAGCTAAACAGAGTAAATGAGGCCTTATATCAAGCAATTTCCAATACTACAATATTTACAGAGTCTTATGTCGGTCTCCCATTTGATTCTGCGGTAAGAATAGCAGAAGGCAAAAGAAGATTTGAGTTTGAGAAAAACAATATTGGCTTATTAGCGGTTAAAAGCAATTTTTGTGAAAAATTAATATCTCCAAGAGTTTCTAATAAAGATGCCAACTCAGTACTGCAAATCCATGCCGGGGAGAGTTTCTGGCGTTTATTCCTTAAAGAGTATTGAGCATATATTGTTGAACCACTTTTTCCGGAGCGCGGGCCGACTTTGCCGAACGCGGAAGAGGTTTTTTTATTTTTTTGCCCAAGACAAATGCATTTGAAAAATCTTGATAGAGTGCCAAAGCCCTTCCTTCAGGCGGGAGACTATCAAAACTGCCAATCCATTCTTTATAAAATTCTGCGACCTGTTTTTGAGCAGCATAATTATCACTATAATATTTCTTCATATTTTGCAGCAAATTATCAAAGACCTTAACTACTTGCTGGTCATACGATATGCGTTCTTTGGCAATCTTGAGCCATGCCTCCAATTCTTTTTCTACAACCGACATCCTTCGCAGGGGACCTAAAGCTATGCGGTTGTGGCCTCTTCTTTTTTTTCCACCTGGGATTAGATACTGATATCCTTTGCCAAGACCAAAGGCCATATGGGTTGCAAGTCCGCGTGCCCACAATAATAGATTCATCCCCCAATATGGTCCGGCAATTATTTTTGTATGGGGCGGGATTTCCTTTTGTAGTCCTTTATGAAGTTCAATAAGACTAGGAAATCTCTTATCTCCATAGGTATTAAAAGGTAGATTATCATTTAGGGTTACATCGACGACCCAGATCGCCGTCATATTAAAGATATCAAGAGACATTCTTGCATGTTCAATAATTTTATCTCTTAAAGGTTTTCTATTTATCAGACTTTGATTACATATTATAATTGGTAATATTAACTTGCCAGAATAATGATTTTTGTGCTGCCACTCCTTGCTCAATTCAACCATTTTTTTATTAATAGCATTTCTATTTGGCTTTTCCATTAACGGAAGTTGTGGAACTGTTAAAAGTCCCGGTCCATACTCATTACAGTGATCTAAGATAGAATTAATAAATTTACATAAATATTCCTCATTCGGCCTTTTTTGAAAATTAATATCAGATATTCTTTCTTCTGGATCAAATCTAGAATAAAGATCCTTGAGCTTATTTTCACTTGGTGGCCAATTATGGTATATATCGACATTTGGATCTATCCAGACCGATATCCCAGATGGGATCAAATTTAATATATTAGCCTTCTCAAGAGAAATCCTTACACACTTAGTATCTGAATAAAAGGTCTTTAGAATCTCTACATCATTTTCATTATAAATAAAGGGTATATTACTTGGCATATTATCTTCCTATTATAAGCCGGCCCTTCTACGTAAATTTATGCACGCATGCTCTAATTCCGGGAACATTGCTATTTCATCTATACATATTCTATCTAACTCTTTTTGAATATTTGCCTTCAATTCAAATAAAATTGGGATTCCTACCAATGAAGGCGCTTGCTCCTCATCTATGGCAAAATCTTTATTGCCATGTAATGTAAATACACCTCTTTGAAACATCATTCTTTCAGAATTCCAAACCGGCTTAATTGCAATATTGGGTTTTCCCTTTTTGTTGGCCCTGGGTCCAAGCATCGTATATGAGCCAATTAAATCGTCATCCGGATGAGTATCAAGTGAGGTTCTCGAAGTAGTACCTGGGAGCTTGCTTATATGACTGGGATTTAAAAGGAAGACCATACCATCGAATTCAACATTTTTTTCTTTATATGCTTTGCAGGCAAAAAACAATGCAAACACAGCGCTTTCTGTCCAGTCTAATAATCTTGTTGGTATGCCATAATGTTGCGCAAGTTGAAGCCACCTCAATTCTTCATCTGTTCCAGGGGGTCTATCAAGTTTAATCTCGGCAATTCTCTTGAAATCATTCAATAGATTTAATGCCTCGCTTCTCTCTGACAGAGTAATATATCTTAATGCGGAGGGTACCAGGCTCCATGAGGAGTTCCGCTGGCCTCGGTACCAATAAGGCTGATTATCAACTAATAAAGAGGATGTCAATGCAAAATAATCTGCAAGATTCTTAATTTCTTTTTTTATGATTTTGCATTTTACCGGACAGTTGATTCTCTTGATTTCAGAAATAGTTAAATCTCTAAGTGTTGTTACCATTTTTCAATTATTATTATGACCGACTATTTAATGAATTATATATAATATTCTTTAGATTGTCCATAATTAATTAAACCAGAATGAAAGAAAAGCAAGTTTTTGTCAATTTCTGACAGCTGAAGGCTAATAAGCGCTTGAGAACCTTACACTTCCTTCTCGGTCCAGGCGAGGACCGAGGAGGGGAGAGTGTGGGCCAGGTACAATAGTGAGGCGAAGATCATGATGATATTGGCATCATCATAGCCGCCCGACAGGGCTATTATCAATAATATTACCAGAGCCAGAATGGTGAAAATGCTGTAAGAATGACGGAGGGCGCCATGGGTGACCTGCACCTGCCGTTCATCAAGCTTATCAATTTTCGAGTGAACCAGTTTCCAGAGTCCGGTATTAATATGCACCAAGAAGAAACTGATCAGGCCGACAATCAGTGCAAAGGCAAGAGCGGCATAAATGATGGTGGTCCGTTCGACCAGCTCGCCGGAATAAAAGGCAAAGAGCAACAAACCCAGGCAAATATAATTGATTAATACCCAGATTCTCCTGTTCATGGCCGACATATTATCCTCCCGTCTTTTTTCTCTGCTCGAGAATTTCCTGCGAGAGCGGTTTCATCGGTTCGGTGGAGAAAATCATCTCGATCGGCAGAGCGAAATATTCGCTGATCCGAAAGGCCAGATCGAGACTGGGGTTGTATTCTTCCCGCTCCAGGTAGCCGACCGTCTGGAAATTAACACCGATCTGGTCGGCCAGTTCCTTTCTCGAAATTCCCCGTTCTTCGCGAAGTACGGAGATTCTGTTATATAATTTTCTACTTTTCATATAATAAACATATTTATCTGTTGTAAATATACAACATTTTTGAAAATAAGTTTCAACTTTTATTAAGAATATGAGAAATTCCTTTAACATATTGTTATTTCATTATTTAGATAAGTGAGTCTTTTTTGAGAAATTGTCCGCAAGCCTGTATCTGATTATGTACCTCTGATGTAACGACCATAACAAAAGTTACCTGGAAATTAAAACATCCATTTTTTTGAGGTTTCAAAATGGTAAGAGTAGTTATTTATATCATTTTAGCGGCGGCAGTTGGGCTTTCGGCCGGGTGCGGCAAGAGTGATGATTCAACCGTGCGGCTGGCAGACAAAACAATATCTTCCGAGGGGAGCGGCAATATGAATGCGACCAAAGCCAATGATAAAGAGATGGCCATAATCAAAAAAGTAATTGAGGATTCGATCGGTTGGGCGCTGACCAAGGACAAAGAGCGGCTCTACAGTGTGATGCTTCAGGACTCCAGCCTATTCTTCTATAATCCCGACAATGCCGGGACTATTCGCGGGTTTGAAGCGTTCCGGCAGCTTGTCGAGAATGTCTTCATGAATGACGCCTTCAAAGCCACCAGCTACGAGGTTAAGGATTTGCGCATTAATATTTCCCAGGGGGGCGATGTCGCCTGGTGGGCCTGTGTGCTGGATGATTTCGGAGAGTGGGACGGACGTCCGACCGCTTGGAAGGATGTTCGCTGGACCGGTGTAACGGAGAAAAGAAACGGCAAGTGGGTGATTGTACAGATGCATTTTTCCTATCCGACCGAAGCCATGAAAAGTTGATTGTTGATATTTGATCGGCGATTTCGATAAATAAGAAAACACAAGCCCCGTAAAATCATCCACCGATTGACATATATGAAATTAAAACCGGGAGGTGAACCCCCCGGTTTTTTATTTGAATTAAATCTTGCTTTAATATATTCGTATTGGCTATTTTGACCGCCATCAGGAGATGAAATTTCGCCAAATTGAGGTTTTATAAGTGAATCAACAGTCCAGGGGAACGCTGGGGACATTTCTGGGAGTGTATACGCCCACGATCCTGACCATCCTTGGCGTGATTATGTACCTCCGTTTCGGATGGATTGTCGGTCATCTGGGTCTTGTCAAAACACTGCTTATCGTCATCCTTGCCAACTGCATAACATTGGTCACCACGCTGTCGTTTTCGTCGATGGCCACGAACATGCGGGTTGGGGTCGGAGGAGCCTATTTTATAATTTCCCGCTCCCTCGGTCTTGGCGTGGGGGCGGCTATCGGGGTGCCTCTATACCTTTCACAGGCGGTTTCGGCCACTTTATATGCTTATGGTCTGGCCGAGTCGCTGAGTATTGTCTGGCCGGGAATCCCTCTCGGATTGATAAGCGCCGTTATAATTATTGTTGTCGGCGGGGTGTCGCTTTATGGCGCCAAACTGGCCTTGAAATCACAGGCCCCGCTTCTTTTATTGGTGGCCATATCCATAATGGCGCTGGCTGTTGGTGCTCTTTTAATCACGCGAACCAAACCGCTGGTTTTTCTCGAATCAGCCGACCAAATAGATTTCTGGATCGGGTTTGCGGTATTTTTTCCGGCGGTGACCGGGGTTATGGCCGGATTGAGCTTGTCGGGCGATCTCAAAAAGCCGGAAAAGTCGATTCCGATCGGGGCCATCGCCGCCGCTATCACCGGATTTCTTATTTACCTGGCGATTCCGGTGCTGCTTTATAAATCGGCTGCGGCTGAAGAGTTGAAATCAGATACGTTGATCTGGCTGAAGATTGCTCCGCTGGGGGCATTGCTGATTCTTCCCGGTTTATGGGGGGCGATTCTTTCCTCCGCCGTGGGTTCGATTCTGGGTGCGCCGCGGACACTTCAGGCAGTCACCCGGGATCAAATAACCAATCGTAAAATAAGGTCATTTATTTCCGGCGAGGGCGGGATAAAGGCGGCCCTGGTTCTTTCGGTGGCCATAGCTCTGGCCTTTGTTTATCTCGGCAATCTCAATTCCATCGCCCAGGTCGTCACCATGTTTTTTCTGACGGTTTACGGGACCATTAATATTGTTGCCGGTCTGGAGACGCTCAGCGGCGACCCGTCATGGCGGCCGAGATTTCGCGTCCCCTGGATAGTCAACATTGCCTGTGGAGTCGCTTGTTTATGGGTGATGTTTTTGATCAGTCCGCTGGCCAGCATAATGGCAATTTCGATTGAATTTCTTCTCTGGCTGTTTTTCGCACGACGGGAGAGGAGAGCCACCTGGGGTGATGCCCGGCGCGGGATTTATGAGGCGGCACTTCGCTGGGTGCTTATTCGGCTGTCCCGGCGTTCAATGAGCGCCCGCAACTGGCGCCCGCATGTCCTGGTTTTTGTCGATGATCCTCAAAGAAAGCTCGATCTGATAAAATTCGGTTCCTGGTTCAGCCAGGACCGCGGCGTAGTGACGGTCTGCGAGTTGATTGTCGGCGATCTTCTGGCGGAAAATATCGATATCGAAGCGAGGTTGAAATCGACCGCGGAGTTGATGCGCAATGAAGATCTGGCGGTCTTTCCCGAAGTCGATATTGTCGACAATGTTGTTAACGGCATTGTCGATGTTTCCCAGGCCAATGGGATAGCGGAGTTTTCCAGCAACACAATTGTCCTCGGCTGGCCCAAGGACCCGAAGCTCCTGGCTGATTTTCTGGTTACGGCCCAGCGGCTCGAAAAGATTCAGAAGTCGGTGGTGATCGGAAAGATCAATCCGCGTCATATCTTTCCGGTGCATAAGTCGGCCCGGCAAATTCATATCTGGTGGGGCGGCCTGAAACAAAACGGCGACCTGATGCTGCTGCTGGCGTACCTGCTTACTCGCAACTCCGAATGGCGGGGCGCCGAACTAACCATCCTGAGTGCGGCTTCCAATGAATTCGCCCGGGAGAACACCTCGAGGTACCTCGCAGCAATGCTCAAGGACATTCGAATCGAAGCCGAATGTAATGTTTTTCTGAAACCGCCCGATAAAAATATCGGCCACCTGATTCAGGAGTACAGCGCCGAAGCCGATGTCGTTTTTCTTGGTTTGGCCATTCCCGAACCGGGCCAGGAGCTTGAATATGTCAGCCGTCTTGAAAATATTGTCGGTGATCTGCCAGTGGTCTTTTTTGTCAAGAATTCCTGTCTCTTTGTCGGCAAACTGCTTCAAGCCGATGAACTCGAACCGGCTTAGGGCAATGAATTCAAAGAAAGTCCGTGAAATTACTGGGGAATTTCCCGCAGACGGCACCATTCCAGCAGTTCTGTAAGAGTCGTTTCACTGGTGACGGAATCAGCCACAATATCTTCGACCGTGTACCCCTTTACATCGAGTAGAAATTCGACCAGAAGACCAGCTTCATAATGAATGCGATCCCAGCCGCGCTTCCATCCCCAAATACTATCATCGTTGAGAATGGCGACCCGGTCCGGCAGACTTGCCGTGCTGTCGCCGCGAATCAATGAAATATTGGCGATATATTCCGGAAATCCCTCTTGTTTCCAGTGAGGAAGCTGTTTCCATGTCCCGCGGCCGATTTGACCGGTAATGATCAGATGACCCACTTCATGCACGATAGTATGGGCCGGGTTGCCTTCATAGATGCTGTATTTCGGAAGACCGCCGGTCATCTCAGCCAGCTCTTTCACTCTTGCTTCGTCGACAAAGGCATTATCGAAAATAGAGAGTGCGAATCCCTGTGGCGCGGCAGGGAGCATCGATAATCGGACAAACATCTTATACAGCCCCTGATTCCGCAAAAAGTAGACATTGGTGTTTTGAGTCGAATCGTAAAAAACGGTCGCACGCAGGCGGCTGTCCACATCTTCAGCTATTTCGGCGACATACGCATCCTGATCGCCGTCGTAAAATATTTTGATAGAACCGCGCTGGATATTTTTGGAGACAAACATCTGAGGAAAGGCCAGGACTGTTATCTGAAGAGCAAAGACGGCAATGATTACTGTTACCAGCAATAATCCCCAGCGAGCGAGTTTGTGCGATAGTTTCTTCCTCATAAGTACCTCAGGCAATTAAGCTTGTGAATGAGCAGTTATGGTTTAAGATACGCCCGCACGCTAAAAAAGTTCGGTTTATATAAGTAAATTTTTTATTGCCTTTCTGTCCTTTCGAAATATCTTTAATTTATTGCCGGGTTTTTTGAGTTAATGCAAAATTAATGTATCTCTTTAAAAAAGCCCATTATCGAGAATATCGACACTGAAATTGCCCAATCGACAGACACCGTGACCATGCAATCCGGGCATAAATAACTAAACCATCTTGTGAGGTTCTGCTATGGACATGTTACATTTATTGAAGAAAGGAGGCGGGAGGGCGCTGGCAGGCGGGATAATTCAGCTATTGCTGATTATAGCAATATCATTATCGGCCACGGTATTTGCCCAACCTCCGCCCGATTACAGCACTTTCGGCAGAGTGCAGAAAGTCGATTATGTGCCGGATAAAGACAGTCTGCTTCGCATCTGGATCGTTAATGTCGGCCAGGGTGACGGCCTGATTATTCAATTGCCCGCTAATTATAACTATTCGGTCGATGGTTATGATGACCCTGTTCCCGAGCGAACCGATATTCTGATCGACGGCGGCTCATGGACGAAGGATGAAAGCGAGTTGATCGGGCAATTTATCGATCGGTTGTATCCCGACCATTATCCCATTATCGAATATACGGTAATTACGCACCATGACAAAGATCATATCCTGGGCCTGACCGGGCTGTTACAGGATACAAATCTGGTTTTTGGCACTATTTATCACAACGGACTGGCTACGTACGAACCGGGTACCGCTAAATTTCCGTTAAACGCAATAACCGACAATAATGCAGTGTACAGCAAAAGCGGAGGAACGGTAACGCGCGGCATGGCTTTCCTGGACTCGCAGGATCGAATAAAAGGAGATTACCTGGTAAAGGACCTCGGACAGCTCAAGAGCAGCTTCAACAACGGCTATTTCACTGGTGAGTACGAAGATCTGGCGAAAGAAATTATCGGCCGGTCCCGCGACATGTCAGTGATGGCATTCGATCGAGCCTATGCCGGCGCTCCCTTCATCATCGAAAATTATGCGCAGAGCCACAATGCCATATCGGGAATTGAAATGGAGGTTCTCTGGCCGTTAAGCACTCTTCAGGCCTATGAAAGCAGGAACTGGGCCAAAACCATCAACGGCAACAGCGTAACCTTCAGGTTAAAATACGGCCAGTTTGAGATGCTGTTTACAGGTGATTTAAACAAAGCCTCCGAAACAGAACTTTACAATCATCTTAACGGCCTCGGTCAACTGGATAAACTTAAATGTGATGTGCTGAAAGTGCCTCATCACGGCAGCGAGGATGTTTTTGAGAAATTATTTACCGACAGCATTTTTAATCCGGTCGTATCGGCGGCATCGATGGGAGAGAGCGGTTTCAAAATGACCGGCCACAAACACCCGCGTCCGAAAGTGATCGACCGGCTGGGAGGGGCGCATCGATTCTACAGTACTTACATCCATGAGAAGAAATTCAAATGGGAAAATATGACCGAAAAGAAAAGACAAAAAATGATCGAGAAAAGGCGCAAGGATATTCTGGTGGAGACGGATGGGAAATGGTTCCGCGTGGTGGAAATCACGCTGACCGGTGATCCCAACATGCCGCCACCGGTCGATGAGGTCCGCCGCGGGCATGGAACCCGGTGGATACGCGCTGATTAAGGAGGTATGAGATGCTGGAAAATCTTGGTTCGTTGGATGATGTTCTTGGGGTGGCCATCGGTTTTACAACCATCATACTCATTTTGAGTTTGATTGTGACAGCGCTATTGCAGGTTCTTCAGAATGTCCTGAGGTTGCGTTATAATAATCTTGCCTATGGATTAAAGGCTCTTTTGGATCTGGCATTTAAAGAAAAAGAAAAAGGTATCACTTTTAGTCTTGCTGAAATAAAGGAGAAAATCCTGAAGTCGCCTCTTGGCGATGTCAAAAGAGCGACCCTATTTTCAAAAGAAGAATCCAAAAAAGTAAGAGTTCAACCCAGAAAAACCTGGATTGAACCGGACGAACTTATCGAAAGGATCTCGGAAGTAAAGAATATCATTCTGAGCAAAGGCGAAAGTGATAAAATAAAAAAGAAATTTCTGGAAACTTATGATTATCTCAGTAAACGTTTTCAAACAATGCTGAGATACTGGGGTTTTGTATTGGCGTTACTGGTTGCTTTTTTCTTTCAGGTCGATTCACTTGATTTGCTTAAACGCCTTTCCAATGATCCCGCATTACAGGCGCGCCTTGAAGAAAGCGCCAGAAAGCTGGTCAGTGAAAACGGGCAGGATGCTTTGAAGGTTTTGTCATATGAAGATGTTTCCGATTCAGCGCTGGTGCTTTTGCAGGCAGAGTATGGTGATTTGGCCGGGCAATTGGAGCAGGCATCCGGTATCGGAGCCGACAAGCAGGATATTATTAACGAACTTGATGAAATAATGTCGGATGAGAAGCCGGAGAAACGTGCCGAAGTTGTGGAAAAGTATGAGAGTCTTCTTGACATGTTGCACCGGGCCCAGATTGCCGAGGGGATGGAGCGATTCGAGAGATATAGCGGCGATTTGGCCCTCTTCAATATTCAGCTTTTCGCGAAAGGCTGGGATTATTATAAAAATTTAAGCCATATTCTGGGAGTGTTGATAACGGCAATCTTCCTGACTTTCGGCGCCCCGTTCTGGTTCGAACGACTGCGCGAGCTTATCAAGCTTAAAGATGCCTTGAAACCGGAAGTCAAAAAAAATGATAAGGACAAGCCGGATAAAAACTGAGAGAACATATATTCGGACCTAAACCATTCATGGCGGAAGAGTATACTCTTCCGCCATTTATTTTGCACCTTGAATTGATATTTTAATCGGCGATTACTTACGCCGCAACCAGGCAACATTGGTCCGATGAGGTTTCTGTTTGCCGGGAACCGACACTGTTTTCAATTCGATTATATGAAAGAGCGGCTTATACAGCTCTTCCAGTTCTTCTTCCGTCGAGAAATAAAGAATTGTACCAAGCGGTGTTTTGAAAATTTTCTGTCCGCCGCTGAATTCGATATCTTTATCGCTGAAACAGAGAGAGATGTACATGCCATCCGGGCGCAGGAGATTGCGGACATTTTGCAGATATCCCGGGCGATCCTCCGGTTGTATATGGTGCAGCACTTCCCAGTCAAAAGCCAGATCAAAGCTTGAATGAAATTCTCGCAGGTCGCCAAGCAAGTCGGCGGCCACAAAACGGCATGAGACACCTTTCGAGGCGGCCAGCTTACCGGCAAGCGCAATGGCGCTTTGGCTGATCTCGATACCGGTCACATCGAAACCATGTTGCGCAAGCCAGACCGAATAGTTCCCGGCGCCGCATCCCAAATCGACCACCCGGCAGGGTTTGATCCTACCGCTCGCGACCGCCTCGACCAAAAGAGCCGGCGGCTCCGGCATATTCCAGGGAATATTCTCGAGCGGGATGTTACGGTATATATGCTCCATTTGTTCATTCATATCCATGATGCACTCCCGATCAAAAAGCGGCAATCCTACAGATTTTTTTGCATCCACACCATGTCAAACTTTTGACCCTTTTTGATGCCGATTCCTTTGAAGCGGCCGCACTCGACAAAACCATGCTTTAAGTGAAACCGTATGCTCTTTTCATTCAATGATGATATCGAAGCAAGCAAGATCTCAACACCAAGCGCTTTGGCTTTCTTTATGAATCGTTCTAGTATTTGCGATCCCAATCCCTGTCCGGTATGTTCCGGCATAATAAAATAGCCGACCTCGAGCGTTTTTCGGAAGGAATTGGCCGGGTGAAAAGGACGCATCATCGCGAACCCGACCACTTGATCCGTTTCGGTTCTGACGGTCAGCGCCAGATAGCCTTTGGAGATGTTTAAAAAATGATCGAAGATCCCGTCCGAAACCCTGGTATCATTATAGGCGGCAAAACTGTTTTCGACAAAATGGTTGAAGATTTTCATCACCGCCATGCGGTCGGCATTGGTCATTTTCTTCAATTTGTAGGGCATAGCTGCTACTCCATTGGAATAAAATAATATATAAGTCAAAATAGCAACAATAATCGCCGGTGCCCAGCCGGAGTCAAATGTTCCTCATGTCACAAATTTATTATGCCGACATCTTGCTGAAAAAAAAGAAAGGCCTCCGTCGGAGCGGAGGCCTTTACATATTATGAATAATATTAATTAAAATCTATTTCGTTTCCAATGTCATCGGATCGCGCAACGGCAAAATGGTAACTTCGCCAAAATCCGAAAAATGCTCAGGATGTTTATCCGAGCCTTTTTCCACCGCATCGGGATCGCCGATGATCAGAAAGACAAGTTTATCCGGATGCAGGTATTTCTGGGCAACGGCCAGAACATTGTCGGGCGTCACCGCTTCCATGTTTTTGGTATAGTTTTGCCAGTAATCATCGGGCCGGCCGGTGTAATCATCATCCGCGAAAGTGTTGACAATATCCTTTTTGCTGCTGAAGGGGTTGACCAGGTTGCCGATAAACGAAGCTTTGGCGTTCTCCACAATTTCCGCCTCGCATTTTTCGGTGCGGATACGCTTGATTTCATCGACAATCAACCTGGTGCCGAATGCTGCGGTTTCGTGCTTGGTCTGGAACCAGGCCCGAAATGTTCCCGGATACAAAACCGGGCGGTTGAAAGCACTGCCGGTATTATAGGCCAGACCCTCATCCGAGCGAACCCGGCTCATGATGCGCGAGGTGAAGCCGCCGCCGCCGAGAATATCATTCATTACCAGCAAGGCATACTCATCGGGGATATCGCGTTTGACGCCGAGATGCCCCACGCGGATGCGCGACTGGTTGACATCCTCTTTCCTGATCATATATACCCCCGGTTTCGGATCGGGTATTTGATCCGATATGACCGGCAACTCCAGTTTCTGATCGGGCCATCCGCCGAGAAGATCATTCAGCTTGGCCAGGATATCTTTGGTTTTGAAATCACCGGAGATTGCGAATGTAAAATTTTTGGGGAAGAAGTATTTTTTATGGAAGGCGATCAAGTCTTCGCGGGTGATGGAATTGATCGATTGTTCGGTGCGGCGAAAGGGAATAGTGGACGGGTGATCGCCGTACATCAGGAAATTCCATTCGCGCGATTCGATTCCGGCGGTGGATGCATTGCGCTGTTCCAGATCCGAAAGAATATCCGCGCGGTAACGGTCGAGGGCCTCCTGTGAGAAAACGGGAGTGTACAGGATTTTCTTCAGCAGCATCAAACCCTCATCCATATCTTTCGCAAGGCAGAACAAAGTGACCGCGCCCTGGGTCTCGTCGATATTGATCGAAATATCCCCGGCCAGGTAAGCCAGACGTTCGTCGATTTCTTTGACGGTCATACCCTGGACGCCGCCGTTTCGCATCAGATACCCGGTCATGTCGGCCAGCCCGGCTTTTTCGATCGGGTCATAAATCGATCCGGTGCGGACCAGGATGGTCAGGTCAAAGGTGGGCATCTCAGGATTTTCCACCACATAAGCGGCGGCGCCGCATTTCAATTGATGGCGGTAATCTCCCGGTTTGGGCGGCTGGTAATTCAGCTCTTTGAATTTCAACTTATCGGGATGATTGACGATATCATCCGCCGTGGCGGCGGAAGCAAAAAACAGCATGACGGCCAGCGCCGGGATCATCACAAGCGCCATCAGCCGGCTGAACGGAAGAATGCATAATCTTTTCATATTCATTTCTCCTATGGCGCAGGCCTTATTCTTTCTCGGCCGCTTTGAGTTGGTTGAGATGGTCATTGGCGATTTTCAGGAGTTTTTCGGCACTGGCTTTCTCTTCGGGGTCATCAATCTGATCCAGCCGCATCGAAACCATACCGATCATCTGTTCCAGCCGGGCGGGATCATTAATCGACTTGATCATTTGCACCATTTGAGTAAACTGGGGATCTTCCTCGTCCCCGCCCGATTCCTGTCCGGCCTTGCTGTTAATAATCATGACGTTTCGCTGGTCATCCGCAAAATACTCGTTGGCCACGCGCTGCACATCCGCCGCCGTGACCATATCCAGTTTTGCTGAACTGTTGTTGGCTTCGGTCCAGTCGCCCATGGCGGCATTCTGGCCCAGATAAAACAGGATGCCGATTCCGGACATGATATCCATAAACCTGATTTTCTGCACGCGCAGCTGATTTTTTACCTTCTGCAGTTCTTCCTCGGAAACCGGGTTCTGCTTCAGATCTTCAATCACTTCAGACATGGCCCCTTCCAGTTGTTCGGCTTGAACTCCCGAGATTCCTTCGGCTCTGATCTGAAAGGAGCCGGCATATTTCTTGGAGTCCTGGATGGCATCGACAGCCAGATCGCTGCCGGGCATCATGCGCGGGCCGCCGCCTCCCGAACTTTTGGCCAAACCCTTTTCCTCGACCAGCTTCTTATAGAGCCGGCCGGTCTTGCCGCCCATAACTCCGGCCAGGATTTCCAGCGGATAACTGTCGGGGTGTTTCCAGGCTACGGTATGGTACCAGATTTCGGTTTTGGGGCTGGTTTCCGCCCGGGCAATCAGGCGCTTTTCGCCGTACTGCTTTTCCTCGAGAGTCGTCACATCCGGCGGTTCCGTGGTGCCGCGGGGAATACGCTCGAAGTATTTCCTGACCAGTTTAATCATCTCGTCCGGGTTCAGATCACCGACAAGAATCATGGTCAGGTTATTCGGTGCATAATAAGTATCGAAGTAAGCGTTGGCCTGGTCACGTGTGATACTGCCGAGATCGGAGGCCCACCCGATAACATCCCAATGGTATGAGGATGACTTCCAGAACATCGCCTTGAAATCTTCTTCGATCAATCCGGTCGGGGTTGATTCGACACCGAGACGGCGCTCCTCTCGGACCACATCGCGCTCGGAATAAAATTCCCTGAAGACCGCATTTTGGAAGCGGTCGGATTCCAGCCACATGTACAACTCAATTTTGTTCTTGGGCAGGCGGACCAGATAACCGGTCATATCTTCCGAGGTGAAAGCGTTCAGGAAATAACCGCCGTTCTTGCTGTAAAGTTCATCAAGCTGATCTTTAATGATCAACTGGCGCTGCTCGAGAATCAGACTGTCGAAGACGGCGTCAATTTCGCGATAGCGCGGTGTCTTGGCCTCGGGGTCAAGCATATCCTTGATTTCGCCGCGGCGAAGCTGCTCGCGCATAATCCGTTCCTCGGCCTGCATTAATTCCCGTAATGAGTCGAGCCGGGCCATAATTTCCCGATCACGCTTGATATCCTTGGTACCGATCGTTTCGGTCCCTTTAAACATCATGTGCTCGAAAAGATGTGAAATTCCGGTGATGCCGGTGATTTCGTTGGCCGAACCGACCCGGGCCGCAATTGAGGCCATGATGGTCGGGGATTCATGCCGCTCGACCATCAATACCTGCATGCCGTTATCGAGCCAGTATTCTTTGGCGTCAATATTTTGTGCGACCGCCGGAACCGCGGCGGCGAACAACAACAGGGCGCAGACAAGAATTGCCTGCCAAATTCGTCTATTCATGAGCAGCTCCTTAAAATAAAAATAATTGGTGGGTCTAATTGCTCTTCCTTCCGGGGTTTTTTTAAGGTGCCAATATAGTCTAAAGCGAAGAAAATATCAAGTTATCGGCAGCTGATATGATATTATCGCAAAAGAACCACCCGAAAATAAAATAAATTACCGTAGTAATTGCGGGACAACTAATTACAAAAAAGCGATCACGACAGCTTCAATGATTGGATTCAATCAGGTATCATCTCAAACCACAATAACTTAATCGGAGTTGCTATTAAGGGCTCATTTTTTTATTCTATTATAATGGATTAAATCACTCCAATATGCATTTGGCATCGTATCAAGTAAGTAATATTCATAAAATTAATTTTGTCAGCTACTGACTTTCTATAACCTGCAACTGCACAGGCTGACTGGATAATTTGGAGGTATCTTATGAGCAAAATACAATTTGTCCTGGGAAATGGGGCCACCGCTTCTGTTAACGAGGCGGCGGTCGAGGGACTTGAGACGGCAATGCGGGGGGAACTTCTTCGGTCGGGATCCGAAGGCTATGATGAGGCGCGCACCATCTGGAACGCAATGGTTGATAAACGTCCGGCGCTGATTGCGCGATGCGCCGGGGCATCGGATGTCAGATTGGCGGTCAGTTTTGCCGCCCGGTATGGGCTTTTGACGGCCGTTCGCGGCGGCGGGCATAATATTGCCGGAAACGCCGTTTGTGAGGGCGGTTTTATGATCGATTTATCGCAGATGCGTTCGGTCAGAATCGACCCCGGCGCCCGTGTGGCCCATGTCGAGCCGGGTGCAACGCTTGGTGATTTCGATCGCGAGGCGCAGTCTTTCGGGCTGGCGACACCGGTCGGTATCAATCCCACCACGGGTGTGGCCGGTTTGACGCTTGGGGGCGGCTTCGGCTGGCTTTCGCGGAAATACGGCATGACCGTCGATAACCTTCTGGCGGTCGATATCGTGACTGCCGATGGCGAGCTTTTGCGCGCGAATGAAAAAGAAAACCCGGATCTGTTCTGGGCGGTCCGAGGCGGGGGAGGAAATTTCGGGGTCGTAACCAGGTTTGAGTTCAGACTCCATCCGGTGGGACCGGAAGTTCTCAGCGGACTGATATTCCTGCCGTTGTCCGATGCCGTACCGGCGCTGAAGTTGTACCGCGAATATGTTAAAGGTCTGAAAGATGAAACCAGCGTGTGGGTAGTGTTGCGACAGGCGCCGCCGCTTCCATTTCTACCGGAGAAGTATCACGGTAAAAATATCATGGCCTTTGCTCTTTGCCATGTGGGTGACCCGGAGGAGGGGTTGAAAGCGATCGAGCCGCTGCGCGGATTCGGGAAAGTCATCGGCGAGCATGTCGGAGTGCAGCCCTTTACCGCCTGGCAGGCGGCCTTTGATCCGCTGCTGACGCCCGGGGCGCGCAATTATTGGAAATCCCACAATTTTGTCGAGCTCAGCGATGAGGTCATTGATATTGCGGTTGAGTACACTTCGAAGCTTCCGTCACCACAATGCGAAGTTTTCCTCGGTCTGCTGGCGGGCCAGGTAAATCGTGTTTCCAAGGATGCCACAGCCTATTCTCATCGTGATATCAATTATGTCCTGAACATGCACGGACGCTGGGAGGAACCTTCCGATGACAACCGCTGTATCGGGTGGTCCAGGGATTTCTTCAAAGAATTAACGCCCCACGCCTCGGGCGGCGTTTATGTGAATTTCCTGACAGCGGAAGAAACCGATCGCATAAATGCAGCCTATGGCGGGAACTATGAGCGATTGCTGAAGATCAAGCTGAAATATGATCCGGAAAATCTGTTTTGTCTAAATCAGAATATCGCTACCGGCAAAGAAGCGGCAAAAATCAAACGCGTCGTATAAATTTTTTGCAGTTCGCGTTTTAGATTAGTCCAGTACCGGGTAACTCCAGACGGGGTTATCCGGTATTTTATGATTTCTTTAAGATGTAAATTGTCCAGGGGGCGATGTGCAGTTCATTGATCCATTCATACGGTTCGCTCTCCCGGGCCAGCGGCTTATGAGTCAGCGCCAGTTCCAACCCTGACAGTTTGTAAAGCGCCCGATAGGCATCATCCATATAAATAATATCTTCAACCGGCCGTTGATCATCCACGTCCTTCATGATAATTTTAACCTTGTCGCCGCTTTTGGCGTATCGGTTTTCCGGGAAATCGGAGGTCGTAAATGAGGCCCATTCATGGGTATAAATTTCCGGCGAGGACACCAGATTGATCATGATGCCGCCCGGTTTTAGCAGGCGCCTGATCTCTCTGAAGTTATTCATCTTCTTTTCGACCGTCGGAATATTGTCAAAGGTAAATGCCGATAGAGCCAGATCGTAGTTGCTGGCCGTGAATCGGCTCAAATCACCATCGCTGACGAGCTGATAATCCCCGTTCGGATCGCCTGCCCGGGCTTTTGTGAGCATCGCTTCCGAGATATCCACGCCGACCACCTCGAACCCGAGTTTCCTGAGATATCTTGAAGAGCGGCCGGTGCCGCAGCCGAAATCCAACGCCCTTTTTCCCGTGACATGCTGCGCTATTATTTCGGGGAGGTCCCGATAGGCCAGATAGTACGTTCCGGGAAACTCGAGCTTGGCATAGGCCTCGGCCCGCCGGGCATCTTCATAGACATTATCGAAATTCATACCATCCCCTGTGGATTGTAACAGAAGATATATTACCTATTTTCGGGAAATCGTGCAATGCATTATTTGTTATAGTGACAATATTAAATTATTCCCGGTTTTGCGGGGTTATGTTTCTGTCGAGTGGTTCCGTCAAATATGGCGAGTCATAACAGATCGCCGTGCGGTGCAAATGCCTGCCCCACACGGCGAACATATTACGATTAATACTTTTGTAGTAAAGTCGGGCTATTTATAGCTCCATTCGGCGATGTAGTTGACGCTGTCGCCGCCGGCCATGTCAAATTCTCCACATGCGATCAATTTGTTGCCGAAAACCGCAAAGTCAAGGATCCTTCCATTCATGCCTGACCCCAGCGGGGACCAGGAAGATCCGTTCCAGGAAAAGATTCTATAGGCGCTTGGATCGAAGGGTGATGTCAAATTTTCCACGGCAATCAATTTATTGTTAAATATGATAAGTGGACTAATCCCATTATTCATCTCTGGTGCCAGATCTGTCCAGGCAGAACCATCCCAAGCCGCGATATTATTGACATTGACCGATCCCGCCTGATCAAGATATCCGCTGGCAATCAATTTGTCGCCGTAAGGGGAAAGACAAAAGACCTCGTCATTATCACCCGTAAAGCCTGACCCAAGCGGGCTCCAGGAAGAGCCATCCCAGACCGCGATTCCTCTGGCGCCAACGCCGCCGGCCGAGGTGAACCACCCTCCGGCGATAAGCTTGTTGTCGTACACACAGAGCGAATAGACATATCCGGTAATACCGGATCCGAGTTGAGTCTAGGAAGATCCATCCCAGGCCGCAATACGATTTACATTTACTCCGCCGGCGGAAGTAATTTCGCCGCCGACAATCAGCTTGTTGTCATAAACGACCATGGCATAAACCCGATGATCCACTCCTGATCCCAGCGGGGTCCAGGCAGAACCATCCCAGGCCGCAATTTTGCTCGCGCTGACCCCGTTGACGGATGAAAATTGACCAGCGACAATCAACTTGTTGTCATAAACGGTCATGGCAAGAACCATGCTATCCGTCCCTGATCCGTGGATCGACCAGTCAGAACCGTCCCATATCACGATATCGTTGGCCATAAAATCGACGTCATCCAAGAAATTTCCGGCAGCAAATACTTTATTATCGTATACTGTCAGCGCCCCGAGAGCGTAGGCTGACCCCGAACCAAGTGGACGCCAGGCCCACTTGGCCGTTGGTCCTGTCGGATCATCCGAACAACCGGAAAACAAAGCGCCGATAATCAGGATGCTTCCGATTATCAATGTAAGCATTAACCGAAGTTTTTTCATTTGTCCCACCAATTACAGGATTGATGCAAATGGTTGTCTATTTATAGCTCCATTCGGCGATGTGATTAATGCTGTCGGCGCCTGCAACCAGAAACTGACCACCGGCGATCATTTTATCGCCCCACACTTCGAATTCCAGGATTTCCTGGTCTGTTCCGCCGCCGAACGATGACCAGGATGAACCGTTCCATGAAGCCACTTTACCTACGCTGACGCCGCCGGCCGTGTTGAAATAGCCGCCGGCAATCAACTGGCCGTTGAATACTTCCAGCGAAATTACGGAAGAATCCATCCCGGTACCCAGCGGTGACCAGTAGGATCCGTTCCAGGCCGCAATATTGTTTGCATCCACCCCTCCGGCCTGAGTGAATTTGCCGCAGACGATCAGTTTGTTATCGTAAACTGTCGTTGCCCAGGGTTCATTGTCCACACCAGAACCAAGGGGTGCCCAGGCGGCCCCATCCCAGGAGGCGATCCCATTGGCAGGGTTCCCCCCCGCAGCTGAGAAATATCCGCTGGCAATCAATTTACCGTCGTACACCGACAAAGCAAAGACACTTGAATTTACTCCTGATCCAAGCGCCGTCCAGACGGCCCCATCCCAGGCCGCAATGAAATTGGCGCCGCTCCCGCCAGCGGTAGTAAATTGTCCGCCCACAATCAATTTATTGTCGTAAACGGTCATGGAAAAAATCATATCGTTCACTCCGGCTCCCACGGGCGCCCAGGCAGAACCATCCCAGGCCGCAATATGATTGACATCGACGCCGCCGGCTACGATGAATCCCCCCCCGGCATATAACGAACCGCCATATACTTCGACGGCATTAACCCATCTCCAAGCGCTCATCCCGGAACCGAGGGTTGACCAATTGGAGCCATCCCACGACGCAATATTGCTGACGGTTGAATCCCCGGCAGACGTAAATAATCCGCCTGCGATTAATTGGTTATTGTACACTGTAAACGCGGCGACAGGGCCATTTGTCCCCGATCCAAGAGGGCGCCACGCCCAATTGCCCTTTGGTCCAGTCGGGCTCGTCGGATCATCAGAGCAGCCAGATAAAAATGCGCAGATAATCAGGAGAAGACCGATTATCAGGGCAATTATTAATGCGACTTTTTTCATTTGTCTCACCAATTACAGGATTGATGCAAATAATTGATTATTTATAGCTCCACTCGGCGATGTAATTGATGCTGTCGCCGCCCGCGACATTGAATTCGCCACCGCCGTAGAGCTTACCGTTCCAGACTTCGAATTCGAGGATTCTATTATTTGTTCCGCCACCGACCTCAGACCAGGAGGAGCCGTTCCAGGACGCGACTTTATTGGCAGCGACACCGCCGGCCTCCGAAAACAATCCGGCGGCAATCAGTTTGCCGTTAAAAACGCTCAGCGCATATACGGATTGATCCATTCCGGCTCCCAGCGGCGACCAGGAGGAACCATCCCAGGCCGCAATGTAGTCGGTACTGACTCCTCCGGCATGTATGAAAGAGCCGCCGACAACCAGCTTGTCGTTATATACAATCGTTGCCCAAGGGTCATTGTCCACGCCCGAACCCAGAGGCGCCCAGTTGGTTCCATCCCATGAAGCGATTCCATCAGCCGCGGTACCGCCGGCCGAAGTAAAATATCCGCTGGCAATCAACTTGCCGTCGTACACTTCCAGTCCCCAGACAACCCCGTTCACGCCTGATCCGACAGTTGACCAGTTTGTCCCATCCCAGGCGGCGATGTAGTCGGCGGCGAGTCCGCCGGCGAATCTAAAATTTCCGCCCACAATCAGCTTGTCATCATATATGGCCATGGCATAGACATCAGGGCCGGTCATGCCGGTTCCCAAAGAAGCCCAGGCAGAGCCATCCCAGGACGCAATTCTATTGGCGGCTACACCGCCGGCTACGGTGAATCCACCCCCGGCATACAGCTTGCCATTATAGACTTCAACTACGTTGACCACGTTGTCACACCCGGAACCGAGAGTTGACCATTTGAAACCGTCCCAGGCGGCCATGTTATGTGCCGTGGAGTCACCGGCAGCGGAGAACCATCCGCCCACGATTAATTTGTTGTTGTACTCTGTAAGTGCCGCGACCGAGCCATTTGTCCCCGACCCGAGCGGGCGCCAGGCCCATTTGCCGGAAGGGCCGGTCGGATCATCCGAGCAAGCCGAGAAGATCAGGCCGAGAATCAACATGATACCAAGCACTCCGGCCGGAAAGAACCATGATTTTTTCATTTGAGACCTCTCCAGATTATATTATTTGTGCATAATCACTCCGGCGCGGTGAATGTTTCATTGCATCGACCCATTATCAGATTGCCGGAGACCGCCTCACACCAGATATTCGCACACCGCATTATTCATCGATAACTAAGGTGTCGATGAATAAGTGACTAATTAATAACTCTTAAATATAACGAGATATAAAAAAATAGCAAAGGGCAAATTTGAAATATCAGCAGTCGAATATTTTTTTATTCCATTTCTTTATTGCAGTGAGGCGGCAAAATACAATTGCCGTGCAAGAACTTGCACGGCAATTTCACAAAGCCGGGAATATTTTTCTCTACCGAAATCAGCCTGTTCGACCTAAACCGAAATTATAGTTCCGCCTCCGTGCGGCGGCCAAATGTTACATACAAAGCCGGCAGGACTATCAGTGTAAGTGCCGTGGAGGTCAGAATTCCGCCGACAACAACGGTGGCAAGAGGTCGCTGAACCTCGGCGCCGACACCGGTCGATATCGCCATCGGGACAAATCCAAGCGCCGCCACCAAAGCGGTCATGAACACCGGCCTGAGTCTGACAAGGGCGCTTTCTTTTACGGCCGTGGTAATATCCATGCCGTCGGATCGCATGCGTTTGATGGAGGAAACAAGCACCAGGCCGTTCAGGACGGCAATACCGAAAAGGGCTATGAAGCCGACACCGGCGGAAATCGAAAAAGGCATTCCTCGAAACGCGAGGATGACAACACCACCAAGAGCGGCGAGCGGAATTCCCGAAAATATAAGCAAGGCATCCCGCACGGACTTGTACGTCCAGTAGAGCAATCCGAAGATCAGCAGCAGAGCGATAGGAACGACGATGGCAAGCCGGACGCGCGCTCTTTCGAGATTTTCGAATTCTCCGCCGAGGCGGATGAAATACTCCGAAGGCAGTTCGATATCGGTTTCGATTCGGTCCCGCAGTTCATTGACGAATGATCCCATATCCCGATCACGAACATTGCACTGAATCACGATGCGCCGCTTGCTCCATTCCCGAGTGATTGTCGCCGGTCCCTCATCGAGAGTACTCGACGTAACCCGATCAAGTCCGACCAGGCTTCCGGTGGGTGATCGAAGGAGTATCCGGTCGATATCTTCCGGACCGGCAAGAAGAGTCGTATCGATTCGTACCACCAGGTCGATTCTCTTCTGGCCCTCGAACACATCGCCCACAATAATCCCGCCGATACTTTCCACGGCCGTAAGGACATCACGTGCCGTGAGCCCGAACCGGGCCAGGCGCTGTCGGTCGACCGATATTTGCGCCTGTGGCTGCCCTGTCAGTTGTTCCACCGATACATCGGAACTTCCCGGTATCCTTTCGACGAGGGCGGCGATCTCTTCCGCTTTCTCCTCGAGGATCTTCAGATCATCGCCGAACAGCTTGATACCGATATCGGAGCGTATTCCGGCAATCATTTCATTCACGCGCATTTCGATCGGCTGGGTAAAAATCCGATTCTGGCCCGGGAGATCGGCCAGTTCGCCGTCAATGGCGGCGACCAGCTCTTGCTGGTTCGATGCTTTTGTCCATTGCGACCGAGGTTTGAGTGAGATGAACATATCGGAAAGCTCAAGACCCATGGGATCGGTTGACAGTTCGGCGGTGCCGGTCCGGGTCCATACATGCGAAATTTCATCGGGAAATTTTTCCAGCAGGTTTTTCTCGATGATGGTATTGTATTTCACGGATTCATCGATTGATATACCGGCGAGGCGGACAAAATTGATCACGACCGTTCCTTCACTCAACCGTGGTACGAACTCGGATCCCAGTTGAGTAAAGAGCAGGATACCCCCGGCCACGAGTGCTAAAGTGGTTGCAAGAACGGCTTTGCTGTGTTTAATCGCCGCATTGAGCACGGGTTGATAAGCTGTTCTCAGCCATCCCACAAATATCGGCTCGCGTTCGCGGATTCGTTTGGTAAGAAAAGTGCCGATGAGGGCGGGGAGGACGGTAAATGACAGAATCAATGACCCGGTGAGTACAAACACAACCGTCAGGGCCATCGGACGGAAAAGTTTTCCTTCGACGCCCTGCAGTGTCAAAATCGGCAGGTAAACAATGATGATGATCAATTCGCCGAACAGGGTCGGTTTGCGTACTTCGAGAATGGCATCCCGAATAACCTGAAGGCGGTCGCGCCCGGATGTATCATGCGAAAGCCGGCGGACGGCATTCTCGACCTGTATGACGGCGTTATCCACCGCCAGCCCGAAGTCGATGGCGCCGAGGCTCATGAGGCTTCCTGCAATACCCACGCGGGACATCATGTCGAAAGCAAACATCATTGACAATGGAATTGCCGATGTCACGATCAGTCCGGCGCGGAGATTTCCCAGGAAGACGAATAAGACGGCAATAACAAGCAAAGCACCGTACAACAGATTATGCTCGACGGTTCTCAGCACCTTGCTGACCAGAGTGGTTCGTTCATAAACGGGGACGGCCTTGATATTGTCCGGCAAGTTTTGCTGCACTTCGGCGAGACGGGTGGAGAGTCTTTCGGTAATTTCCGCGGGGTTTTCACCGGTGATCAGGAATCCGAGGCCCAGAACGGCTTCACCCTGTCCATTGTACGTTGCGGCACCGCGCCGGATTTCATGACTGATGACCACTTCCGCAATGTTGCTGACCGTAACAGGGACGCCTTCGGGACTAACAAGGACAATATTTTTTATCTGTTCTATCGATTCTACCGTTCCCACGCCTCGGATGATGGTCATTTCTCCACCCCGGACAACCTGCCCGCCGGGGACGTTACCAAGATCGCGGCGGATGGTCTCGACGACCTCATTGATTGATAAACCGTATCCGGCTATTCGATCCGGATCGAAAAGAATCATGTACTGTCTTACGAATCCGCCCCAGCTGTTCACCTCGGCAACTCCCGGCACGGCCTGAAGCTGCGGTTTGACGATCCAGTCCTGGGCGGTGCGGGCGGTGGTTTCATCGGCGGATTGCGCAATGACTATATAATGGAAAACTTCTCCCAAACCGGTGGAGACCGGTCCGAGCTGCGGGGCGCCGATACCTTCGGGGAGATCGACGGCCAGAAGGCGCTCGCTCACCTGCTGACGGGCCAGATACAAATCGATCCCATCATCGAAAATCGTCGTGACCTGACACAGCCCGTACTTGGTGACGGATCGGACCTCCGTCAAACCGGAAAGGCCGGTGAGGACCTGCTCCAGTGGATATGAGACCAGGCGTTCAAGGTCCTCGGGCGCCCAGCCCGGGGCGGCGACGTTTACCTGGACAAGGACCGGTGTTGTATCCGGAAAGGCATCGAAGGGGAGATGCCAGAGTGCCAGGAGGCCGACAAGGCATAGCAAACCGGCCAGCGCCAGGGTGACATACCTGTACCGCAGCGTGAATTCAACAAGATGTCTAATCATCATGCACCTCAGCCGACCGGATCAAGACCGCAGCAGCCGGCGCCGATGCTTGATTTTTTCAATTCGGTTTTCAAAAGAAAGGCTCCGTCAACCACAACTTCCTCACCCGGCCGCAAGCCGTCGGTTACCTGATAGTAAGGACCATCGCCATCGAGCAGCTGCACCTTGCGGGGGCGGTACCGATCCTGAGTTTCCTTTATAAAAACCACATTGCAGCAACCTTCCCACTGCACGGCATCCTTCGGAACGAGGGAGACGACACGATCGGTTGCGTGCAATATTTTCGCCCGGCCGAATTCACCGGCATGCAGCGCGTGATCGGGATCAATGACTTTGGCACGGACCGTCCCCATTCTGGTGTGAGTATCCAAAAAGCGCGAGACCCAGATAATCTCACCGCCGATCCGATCAATACCATTGCCGTCGGAACTGAATGTAAGCTGGTCGCCGATTCTGACATCCTTGATCTGCTCCTCGGTCAACCGGGCCTCGATCCACATCGATCTCGGATCGGCGACAATAGCAAATACCTTTCCGGCGTCGATCAATTCGCCGAGCCGGGCGATGCGTTCGACCACCAGGCCGTCTGAGGGAGAGCGCATGATAAATTGATTGGATAAGCCGCCGAATTTTATCACCTCATCGATATCGCTCTCCGATAATCCCGCCGATAGCAGCATTCCCCTGGTGCCGATATATTCGGCCCGCGCCTGTTCCGCCGCGGACTCCTGACGGTCCAGTTCGGCCCTGCTTATTAAATCCCTTTCATTCATATACTGATGGCGCTCGAGTTCTTTCCGCTCCACCTCGTAACGGGCGTGCATTGCAACCAGCGATGATTTCAACTGAGCTATTTCGGGTGAATTAAGAATGGCGAGTTTATCACCTTTATATACGACATCACCGGCCGAAATCAACCAGCGGGAAACCAGAGCCTGAACGGTGGAAGCAATAACGGTCACTCCGGTTTCATCAAAGACTATTTCCGCCGGAGCATTTATTGCCGATTCATAATGTGCCGATTGTACCGCCTGCACCTTGATTCCGGCCCGTTCGGCAGTGACAGCCGAGGCAAATTGAATAAGGGCGTCGTTGGTGGCACATACCGCTGCATTGGGTCGAAAATTCAGCGATATTTCAATACCGTTACCCGAAAATTCAGGCTCCTGCGTTATTAATATTTCCTCCTGCGGAAATTTGATTCCGGGGTTGCATAGCCTGCAATGCGATTCGGGGACGCCGTGGCCCTCGCACCAATTGCCGGATGCCCTGAATTTTGCCTCAAGGGCGGGGTTGCACTTGGTGCATTCCGATTCCGGTACGGAATGTTCGGTGCACCAGTTCGAAATCTCAGTTTCGCCGGCTCCTGCAGAAACAGCCTGCCCGTGTTCGCCGGGGGCATGGCTATGCCCTTCATGGCCCGTTTCGGCTCCGGCTGCATCGGCGTGGATATCCGACTGGCCGGAATTGCAGCCGGTTATCAAAAATGCCCCGGTTACCATTAAACTAATAAAAATGTATCTCAAACAGGATCTCATTACCAAACCTCCAGAATTAATCGCATTTACAAAAATTAATCTTCCGAATAACAGCCTGAACATGGCCGCCAGTTCGGTTCCAGTTTTGTTTCTGGAATTTAGGGGCCGGCTGATGCCGGCGTAATGGATATTACGAGATATTTCGGGGAGGATGATCTATGCCGGTGGAGAGAATATTAAGGCGCTGTGGTGACGGTAAAGGGATGTGCCATCCATATACATGATCTATATGACGGAAATCAGGGCCGCTGTCCGACAGCATGTGAAGAGTCGGCGAGCAGGTGACGCAGTCGCTGCAGTCCTCGCAGATATTTTCGCAGGCCCGGTCATAATGCCCCGATAAAAAATCGCACGAGGCCGCGAAAATGACAAGAAATACCAGTCCCAGTATTGCCGCCGCTTTAACGGGACTGATGCCTGCTAATTGACTTATGGCTGCTTTCATTATCTTATATACCATCAAAACCATCAGACGTTCCGGACAAAATGAATTTCGAATAATATACCAAAAAACTCCTGATTGTCAACCTCATCTTTTTATGTATCTGTCGTTCGAACAATATTTGTGAGAAAAGGTAGGGTCGAGGATTCATCTTTGTCATTAGGGGGCAAGAAATTATGGTGAGCAGGCGATTTCGGAGAGGAGCGGCGCGGATGGCATTGAATTCCGCTATGCGTCGGCCTGAGACCTGGCCATTCTTTGTCGATCCGCCTCCAATGTCGTTCTGACAGCCTTACCCAGCGATTCGAAGCCAAAAGGTTTCCTGACATAGGTGCTTGCCCCCAGATTAAGCATTGTCTGGACCCGGTCGGTGGCTGAATATCCACTCACCACGATGGTAGGCTGATTAGGTTTGAATTTCAGAATTTCCTGAAATGTATCAAGGCCGTCAAACCCGTCTTCCATTATCATATCAAGGGCTACCAGATCGACCTCGTGGGTTTTCAAGAAATCCACGCCGGCATGACCATTTTGGGCGGTGAAGACAGTATAACCCATGTTTTCCAGCATTTCCCTGGATATATCGCGCTGTTCCGCCGAATCATCGACAACAAGAATTGTCTCGTTCCCGGCTACACCGACGGCACCATCATCTGCGGGTGTTTTGGAATCGGATATTTTTTCTTCAGTTGAAAATGGGAAATACAGAACAAATTCGGTACCCTTAGTATATTCCGAGCTGATATCATAATAACCCTTGTGATCCTTCACAATTCCGTAAACCACACTCAGTCCGAGGCCGCTGCCACTGTGGCCCATGACTTTTTTCGAAAAGTATGGCTCAAAGATTTTATGCATATCCTCAGGGGCAATTCCAGCCCCGCTGTCCTTGACTCGAAGCGCCATATAATCACGCAGTTCAATCTCCATCCCGGTGTATTCCAGTCTGTTGATGCGTATTTTTTCCGTCGAGACCGTTATTGTTCCATCATTTGTAATAGCTTCAAATGCATTGTGCACCAGGTTCATGAGGACTTTTTCCAGATGAAGTTTTGAACCGAATATTGATGAATCATCGGCGGTTAATGAGACCAAGACATCGATCTCGGGCTTTTTCTTCGCCAGTTGCATAAAAGAAAGAGAATCAAAATAGCTTTTTAAAACATCATTTAGCTTGATATGTGTCATTTCATAACGGCCTCTTCTTGCAAGGGCCAGCAAATCTTGAATAACATCGGCGGCACTTCCCGCTGACGCTGCGATGCGTTCAATCTTTTTGCGGACCTTATCATCAGTAAGATCGCTTTTCAGCAGTAACTCCGCATATCCAACGACCGGTCCGAGCATATTATTAAGATCATGGGCCACTCCCCCGGCAAGAACCGCCAGCGATTCCATCCGCTCGGCCTTCTCCAGGCGCTCGTTCAATATCCGCTGCTCCTTTTCCATTTCGCGCCGCTGCGATTCAGCGAATACCTGGGCAATCTGAGCCGATATTTCATCCGCGAATTTGATTTCATCCGAATGCCAGTGGCGTATCGGGCCGATATGTTCACAGCAGACAATTCCGATAAATTCGCCTGATATTCTGATTGAAGCGTCCATCATTGAAGTAATTCCGAAGGGAATGAGGTAGGCGTCCGCAAATTCATTGGTCGAAACAGCAGTCCTGGCATCATCACAGGCCAGGACACGGTCGTGCGAAAGGTGTGAAAAATATCGCGGCGCAGATGCCCTTGGAATTACCATGCTATTGGAATGGCCATCGGCCGCTCGATCGTAGAGATCGATGCATTTAATCTGCTCCTGATTGTTTTCGAACAGCCAGATGCCGACTCTTTCCACATTGAGGGAGTGCGAGCAGATTTCCGTTATCGCCCTTGCGGCAAGTTCAAAAGGCTGTTTCGTGATACGATCATCCGTAGTCATTTCGGCAATTGCCGTTCGCTGCAATTGAACCCTGATCAAACGCTGGGTGCGTTCAAATTCGTTCTTTTTGCGATCTTCAATTTCCTTTTCCAGCTGTTTGGTTCGTTCACGCACTCTGAATTCGAGCTGGTCGCGGGAATCGGCCAGTTCGGTGAAGACCGCCCGCAATCTGCTTTGCATGGCATTAAAAGACTGACCAAGCGTCAAAAAATCAGGATGGAGATCAGCGATATCGATGGGATGGAGGGTGTCGCTGCTTTTGACGCGAACCGCCGCGGTCTCGAATGTCCTTATCGGACGCAGTATCCTTCTGGCGGCAATCCTGGCGACTGTTATGGATGCGATCAGAAGCGCGATTGCCAGAATTATGACAAATATGAAGGTGTCGGCGGCTGATGATTTTTCTTCGTCCTGACGGACAACAATATATACTTTGCCGAGGTACGTATCCATATGTACAATCGGCCTGAGGGCCAGGTGAAATTGATCTCGTAATTCACAAGATTCATTATCTTTCAAAAATTCGGTATCAAGTTGCCTCTCAAGAGTGCTGTCAACGATAATCGAATGGATCAGCGAGGCGGTGCTATCATATACGATCACGGCACGGATATCACCGTCGCGGAACAGGGAACCGACCACGTCTGCGATATAATCACGATCATCAAACTCCAGTCCGGGGACAAGATTGGCGGCTGTAATGGTGGCCACGCTCTGCGCTTTGTCGTCCAGATTATCATGCATCTGCCTCTTGAGGGCAAAATAGGAAGATAATCCCAGGGTTGCGGACACGGAGATTACCGCTACCGTCACAAGAATAGTTATCTGGATCTGAAGCGACCATTTATTCACTATGTAAGTCACCATTTTTGTATACCTTACATATTTTCAGAAGGTGGGCGCTGTATTGCGTCTGTTCCATTCGTGAGGAGGAAATATCGATGAGTATATGCGCCCCGTCTCTATCCGAAATTACACTGACCGACACGCCGTCAACAAGCAATGCGGGGTCAAGTGCAAATGTCGATACATGATTCGACCGGCAGGCCTCCACGACTTCGCGCGTTTCCTGCCGCTTGAGATTAGTGAGAACGGTGATGCGATACTGATCTTTCGAATCATTCTTGAGGGAGTCCTTCAGCTCCGGAATGGAGACGAATACCGGTCTTACCGGAATATCATGGACCTTCAACGGCCCGGTCGAGTGAATAAAATCCTGCAGTTCGGCCGCCTGCTCGAAAGATTCGGAAACGGATTTATCACTGACTATATAAACAACAATCTTTGAAATACTATCCCGATTGAAACACTGGTCGTACGTAATAATCTTCAGAAACAGCGGCAGAGCCAGCTTTGGCGGTACCGCATCCTTACTGACGGCCGCGGCACAGTCAGAAAATAATGCCGGATACGCAACCGCGATTATTAAAAATATCAATATGAGCGACTTAAAAGTTGTCATTTTCTTTTTTATCCGGACGGCGGGGCTATATTCCTATGCTGGATTCCAGTCTGATATAAAGAGATCGACCGGTACCCTGAATGCTTCTCGAGGGAGCGTAGTCGTAACTGAAAGGAATAGGGTTGTCTCGATTAAGAAGGTTTTTTATACCGACAGTCATGGCGGTACCCCGGATAATGTTTGTGCCGCAGAGGGACATGTCAATCGTCAACATTTCCGGTATTTGACTGCCGTCCCACGTATAGCGGTGAGCGATATAAGAGACGCGTACCGAGGCATTGAGTCGCTCCGGAACGAGTTGATAATTCAATCCGGCATTTCCAAGCCACCGCGGGGAATTAAACTGTCTGGATATGGCCGATTCTTCGGTGGAAGAGACTTCCTGGTAGGTTATGCCGGCCAATCCGCTGAGCCTGTAAACACTTTTTCGCCTGATTGTTAGTTCGGCCGACCGGATTTGTCTCCGACCTATATTATGGAACTGCGATATTTCATCCAGAAAATCGCCGCCGGGGTGGTCCGGATCAGAACTATCCACAATTGTCTGGACAATCTGATTTGTGACGCGGCTGTAATTGGCCGCAATGTCCAGATACAGCCCATGAGGCAGCGAGTGCGAAGCGACAACTTCATAATTTGTGATTAATTCCGGTTTGAGATCGGGGTTTGCCGCATAGAATGTCCCGTCGGTAAAGGTTAATTCATAAAAACTCGGCGACTTGAATCCACGACCCACAATCAATTTGTAAGTGCCCGCGGAGTACGGCGTATAAACCAGGGCTGCCTTTGGCATGGCTTTGCCAGTGGTATAGGTGTAGTGGTTGAGATGAAGACCGCCCACTATCTTGAGATGATTCCCGAAAGAATAATCATTCTGGATGTACAAATTATAAATCCGACCTTTGTTTTCGACGGATTCCTTCGGAATGACATTTTCACTTATTATTTCACCGCTCCGGTCGGTCTCGCCGGATTCATGTCGGATGGTATGGAACTGAACTTCGGCCCCGGCAATTATGTCATATGACGGTGTGACCGAGATATGGACCTGAGATGATGCTGTCATCGCCCGGTCATGTTCCCAGTCCTGCCAGATAGGCCCCGGTGAGTAATATCCATCGGGGTCGGCGACGCCGTAATTGTAAAGAATATAATCGACCCAAGTGTAGTGATCGTATCCGAGGCTGGCCTTCCAGTCGATAGTCGAAGAAAACTGGTGTTTAAATCCCAGGTCGATATTGATCTTCTGTTCCTTGAATTTATTTTCACTCCGGTTGAACACCGAACCCCACATTGAATGGGCAATTCCGGTATTCATTTTCGCCACGTGAACCATGGCATACAATCCGTGATAATTAAGTGTACTATAAAGAGAGTATTTATCGAGAGTATTCTTTTTGTCCGCCCACCCCTCGGTAAAGGAACCGGAATCAAGATAATACTGATTATACCCGTCGGCATCCAGGGCAAACATACTGGAATCGGCAAAGTCGCTGAATTCCGGAAAATACAGTTTATTCCCTTCCTGGTCGGACAGTGATCCGGTGACAAGGAAAGAAAGATCGGGGTTGACCTTCTGTGACAGACTCAGGCTGATTGTTCTTATATCAAGTTCCGATGAGTACTTCGTAGCCACCGTCAAATTTTCTTCATCGGGATTTTTTGATATAAGATTGATCAGGCCGTAGAAGGCATTGCTTCCGTAAAGAGATGATGAGGGACCCTTGACCACTTCTATCCGATCAATATTATCGATGTCCAGCCCGATATTGTCTATTGAGCTGGTCCCGCCGTATTGTTCGCATGTCGGTCGGCCATCGATTAAAACGAGCACGTGACTGTTCCAGTCACCGTACTCGGAAACACCCCTGATGCCTATCTGAGATAATGAATAGTCGTTGGTGATGTATAAACCGGGCGCCAAAGAAAGCGCTTCACCGATATTCTGGCACCCAAAATTTTCGATCATATCTCGTGTAATGACGAAAACATTGGCTGGCGTCTCTTCCAGTCTTTCGGCCTTCTTCGAAGCGGAGACGACAATGTCATCAAGCAGCCGGTCGAGATCCATGTCGGCTATATCTATGCCATCACCGGCCAAACCTGCGAGCGGCAAGGCCAGCAGCAGAATGATTATCGTAACGGTAATATTTTTGGATAGTTGCAAGGGCAAGAAGTCTCGCATATGTAATCCCCTTTGGTCTCTCTATGTGGTTTGTTAGTAATACAATTATCGTCACTTTTTCCCAAAAGCACATAAACCGGATGGAGTTGCGACTGCTTTTATTGCACCAAAATTGCTCTTTTGCAGACTCAGGAGTGAGAAGTGAAGGCGGCCGGGGATTTGCCCCGGTGATTGCAAACGGCTGTCTTACAGCAAATTAAGATTGCACTGATTAAGCCTCGTCCCGGAACAAACCTTCAAGCTTGACAATGCAGCCAGCCGATCATTATTATTAAAAAGTTCACTAAATTATATTTTGTCGGCCATTTTTCGATATGTCTGCGTCGGGAAAGATGGCAGGGGAGGAGCTTACTATGAAGGGCAAATTCAACTACAAGTCGTTTCTTATGGTGTTTCTATTTCTGATTTTGCTCCTGCGAATTCACGTCGGTGCCGAAGAACTTTCCGAGAGTTTCCAGATGATACGCACCGGTCCCGGACTCACTTTGCACAAGGAACTGTTCATGCTGCCGTTCACTTATTCCGACGAGTACAACAAGGCCCGGACCGAGGCGGTCTTTCAGGTTAGCGCCAAACACCGCCTTTTTAATTCCCGAATATATTTCGGTTATACGCAGATATCATTCTGGCAGGCTTATGACCACAATAATTCGGCCCCGTTTCGGGAGACGAATTACAACCCGGAATTGTTTTACCGGACACAGCGTTTCGCTTTTTCTTCCGGTGAAGTCGGCGCCGATGTGGGTTTCGAGCATGAATCGAACGGCCAGAAACCGCCGATATCGCGAAGCTGGAACCTGATATACATTTCGCCGTATTATTTCGATTCCAATGTGCTTTTGTACCTCAAACTGCGATACCGGATTCCCGAAGATGAAAAAGAATACCCTGACGCGGCAGTGGGTGATGACAACCCCGATATCACCGATTATCTCGGATACACCGACTTGCACCTGTTTTATAAGTTTCTCAATTATCAATCCATCCATATTACGCTTCGGGGGAGCATCAGTACCGGCAAAGGGTACATCAGCCTGATGTACAGTCTCCCGGTGCCGAAGAGTAAAACAAGTTTCATGTGCGTACGAGTCTCGCACGGCTACGGTGAGAGCCTGGTCGATTACAAAAAAGAGCTGACCCGAGTCGGGTTCGGTATCATGTTCAGCCGCTGATGATCGAGATGAAATAAAAGAGGGAGCAGAATTATGCAGGTTATTCGAATCAAAGATGGCGAACGTTATGAGCCGGAAAAGGACTGGAAACGAATCAGTCTCTGCAGTCAGGCCGATATATCGATAGAGCATTTTATCAAACCGCCCAAACATCAATCGCCCGAGCACAATCATCCCAATGCGCAGGTGCTGGTTGTCCTGAAGGGGAAGATTGTAGTTACCGGGCCATCCGAAGAGTATGAACTTGGCGAGGGCGACACGATTTATATCCCCGGTGATGAGATGCATGTGGTCAAGAATCCGCTCGATGAGATTTCGATCGGTCTTGATATCTTTGTCCCCGGCCGCTCCTTCGATTTCTGGCTGAAGAGGAAGAAGGGGTAAAAAGCACCGTGAACGAATGATCGTTAATTTTTAGCAGGCAGGAGTCCGGAGACTCCGTGCCCTACCGTGGCTGGAGTTTACACGAAATTGGCTTTGTTTTTGCTTTTTTAAAAAAATTGAGTGTCCATTCCCCGGCAATGGATGAATAGGCATAAATAGGGCAGGGTCCGATATTCCACCATTGGCGGAATGAGTGATCCTGCCTATTTCCTGATCGTCGTTGCGAGGAGCGAAGCCGAGCCGCCGGGCGAGGATGAGCGAAGTGGCAATCTCATCACATTTTGGCGTAATTGTTGTCTTCATGTCAGAAGCGGCGTGATTGCCACGCTTCGATATGCGCGTTTGGCGCATCTCTCCGCTCGCAACGACGTGTAAGAACAAATTTTTCAATAGACACTCCTCTATAAGACCCCCTCATGACCGATTTACCATCAAAGTGGTGGTAAAATTGCAGATAATTTGGAAACAGGGATGGGCTAAATGTTCACGAAATATGGTTTAAGAAACCCGGAGCGGAACTCCGGGGCACGGCGGCCCAATAATTTGTTAACCAAATAGATGGTTGGATGATTGGTGGATTGTCAGCGTCCGCAACATTTTTTGAATTTTTTACCAGAACCACATGCACATGGCTCATTCCTACCTTGCTGTCGAACTGCTTTCTTTTGCTTTTTATCGATCATGGCATCAGGATTATCCTGTGACATCCACTTTTTCATTTCCTCAGTATAGTCTATAGTGACTGGTGGCTTAGGGTCGTATTTTACTGGCTCACCACCATGTTTGGCATGGAAAATCTGATCGAACACTTCTGAATAACTATGATTTAATGTCAAGCGATCGTATTTTAACTCAAACATATAATCGAATGTTCCATGAGAAATCAGATAACCAGCATATTCTAACTCATCTTCAGCAGTCACCCGACCGTGCATCTTCTCTCGGCCATCAAGATATTCGCAAAGCCTTATTGGATTCCAACCAAAATAGGAAAATGCATCAAGCAATGAATCTAAATCTAGAATATTAACACATAGAGGATATGGGGCTTTAGATTCTTTTTCTAATAGGAGTGATAAATCTGTCGCTAACATTCCGTAATTATCTCTGGTAATGCAGATACTGTGAAGTTCCCCCGATTTAGTGGACACGGAGAAAGGATACTATTATTATGATTCTTTCTCATCCTGAGTCCCGAAGGACAGGAGGTGTTCAGATGT
>PGXB01000021.1 GCA_002838945.1 candidate division Zixibacteria bacterium HGW-Zixibacteria-1 | reverse complement strand
AGAAAATGTCTGGACTTTCAAACACCGTCTGAAGTATTTTTAGAGCAATTGTTGCACTTCAAATGTGAATCCACCTTCCCGCCTTCGCGGGAATGACAAAAATGGGGCAGATGTGGACATCTGCCGCCCACAGTAATATGAGGCCGGCGGTAGAGTCTGTCGCCCACCGTGGATCACGGGTTTTGCGGGGTTGATAAAAGTTGCGATAAAAAAACCGCCGGGGAGATGCCCGGCGGTTACATAGTGCATTGCAGTATTAGCTCTATTTCTTCGCGGCTGCTTTAGCTTCGTCTTTTTTCTCTTCTTCGCCCGTTTCGAAGGGGATGCCCATAACGTACTTATGAATACCGCGGGCCGCGACTTTGCCGGCGCCCGCTGCCAGAATCACCGTGGCGCCACCGGTTACAATATCGCCTCCGGCGAATAAACCGGGCCGGGAGGTCATCATGGTCTTGGGATCGACCTGGATATTGCCCCACTTGTTGGTCTCCAGACCGGGAGTCGTCTGAGGAATGAGCGGGTTGGAAGAGTTGCCGACCGCTACGACAACCGTATCGACCGGGATGACAAAATTGGAGCCTTCCTTCGGGACCGGGCGGCGGCGTCCGGAGGCATCCGGCTCACCCAGTTCCATCTCGATACACTCCATCGCCTTCACCCAGCCGTTTTCATCGCCGATGTATTTGACCGGGTTGGTGAGGAACTTAAACTGGACACCTTCCTGTTCGGCGTGATGAATCTCATCTTTTCTGGCCGGCATTTCATTGCGGCTGCGGCGATAGATGATATAACCATTTTCGGCGCCGAGACGGAGGGAAGTCCGGACCGAGTCCATGGCGGTGTTACCGCCGCCGAGGACGGCGACATTCTTGCCGGCGAAAATGGGCGTGTCGTGATTCGGAAAATCATAAGCGGCCATCAGGTTGGAGCGCGTCAAAAATTCGTTGGCCGAATAAATGCCGTTGAGATTTTCGCCCTCGATCTTCATGAAGTTGGGCAGACCGGCGCCGGTGCCGATAAAGACGGCATCGAAACCCATCTCGGTCATAAGCTCATCAACCGTGTCGAGTTTGCCGACGACATAGCTGGTCTTGACCTCGACCCCCATTTTCTTGAGATAATCGACCTCGGATGCCACAATCACCTTGGGCAGACGGAATTCGGGAATGCCGTAGATAAGCACGCCGCCCGGTTTGTGGAGCGCTTCGAAAATAGTCACCTTGTGACCCATCAGGGCCAGGTCGGCGGCGACGGTCAGTCCGGCCGGGCCGGAACCGATGACGGCTATTTTCTTGCCGGTTGACGGCGGTAATTTGGGAACCTCAACCGTACCATGCATACGCTCCCAATCTGCGACAAAGCGTTCGAGGTTGCCGATGGCGACCGGTATGTATTTTTTGGTGAGAACGCAAACCTGCTCGCATTGCTCTTCCTGCGGGCAGACACGTCCACAGATGGCGGGCAGGGCATTGGTTTCTTTTATTTTTCGGGCCGCACCGGAGAAGTCACCCTCCATGACCAGTTTTATAAATCCGGGGATATCGACTTCGACCGGGCATCCGGCGACGCAGAGCGGTTTCTTGCAGTCAAGGCAGCGCGAGGCTTCGATCTGGGCCAGCTCCGGCGTCAAGCCATGCGGGACTTCCAGGAAATTTTTGACCCGTTCTTCCGGTTTCTGTTCCGGCATCGGCTGCCGGGAAACAGTCAGCCTTGCCTTTTTTTCCAGTGGCTCTTTCTTTTTATATTCTGACATGATATCATCCAGGTTTATTGCTTCATGGTTTTGACTTGCTTGCCGAGTCGGCATTTTTCTTCATCGAGAAATTTCTCATAAGAAATTTTCTCGAACCGGGCATACATCTTCAACCGCTTGGTCATTTCATCAAAATCGACTTCATGTCCGTCGAAATCCGGCCCGTCAACACAGGCAAACTTGGTTTTGCCGCCAACCGTAACACGGCAGGCGCCGCACATACCGGTACCGTCAACCATAACGGGATTAAGACTAACGAAGGTCTTTATTTTGGGTTCAAGCGTGGTCTTGCAGACCGCTTTCATCATCGGGACCGGCCCGATGGCAATGACCATTTCGATTTTTTCGCCATCATCGATCATTTTCTGAAGAATGGTCGTGACGAAACCATGAGTACCGAAAGAGCCGTCATCAGTGGAAATTTTGAGTTCATGCGAGGCCTCGGTCAGCTCCTTTTCAAAGATGAGAAGGTCCCTGGTGCGGGCACCGATTATGGTAGTTACCTGATTGCCGGCTTCTTTAAGGGTCTGGGCAATGGGGTAAATCGGCGGAATGCCGACACCGCCTCCGATACAGACGCAGTGGCCGAATTTTTCGACATGTGACGGCAACCCCAGCGGGCCGACGACATCGGTAAAATAATCGCCGGTCTTCATGCGATTCATCGCGGCCGAAGTTTTGCCGACTTCCTGAATGACAATAGTCAAAATTCCGTTTTCCCTGTCCAATCCCCCGATTGACATCGGAACCCGTTCGCCCAATTCATCTTTGCGAAGAATCACGAATTGCCCGGCTTTGGCCTTCTTCACAAGATGCGGGGCCTCGATCCTGAACTGGTGGACTTTTTCACACAGTTCCCGTTTGTCAAGAATCTTGAACAATTGTACTCCTTGCTAATTATTAAAACTATTTATTGCTCAGTTTCTCTACAATTTCCTCAGTATCCCGGGCAATAACCAACTCCTCATTAGTAGGAATAACAAGCGTTCTTACTCTTGAGTTCCTCGATGAAATGTCGATTTCTTTCCCTTGGGCGGCGGCATTGACTTCTTCATCCAGTTCAATGCCGAGATATTTAAGCTCCTCACAGGTCATTTTGCGGACGGTGGCCGAATTTTCGCCGACACCGCCGGTGAAAATGACGGCGTCAAGTCCGCCCATGGCGGCCGAATAGGCCCCAATGTATTTACGCAGACGATAGCAGTATATGTCAAGGGCGAGTTTGGCATTGCCCTGACCTTTGACGGCATTGGATTCGATTTCCCGCATATCGGAAGAGATGCCGGAGATTCCGATCAGGCCGGAATGTTTGTTCATAAGAGTATTGGCTTCATGAAGCGTTAATTCCTCACGTCCCATGATATGCAGGATAACGGCCGGATCCATATCGCCGGTGCGGGTGCCCATTAACAGGCCCTCGAGAGGCGTGAAGCCCATCGAGGTGTCGATCGAAATGCCGTTCTTGATGGCGGTTATGGAAGCGCCGTTGCCGAGATGACAGGTGATTAGTTTAAGTTGTTCACGAGGCTTGCCCATCAATTCGGCGCATCTTTCGGAAACATAGCTGTGCGAGGTTCCATGAAAGCCGTAACGGCGAATCGAATATTTTTTGTACATGACGTACGGCAAGCCATAGATATAGGCCATGGGCGGCATCTTGTGATGGAAGGCGGTGTCGAAGACGCTGACCTGCGGGATGCCTGGAAGGTTGGCCATGCAGGCCTTGATGCCGGTGATATTATGGGGATTATGCAGCGGGGCCAGGTCGATCAGGCTGCGCAGCTCCTTCATGACCTCATTGGTAATCAGGGCCGAAGAAGTAAATCTTTCGCCGCCGTGAACCACGCGGTGTCCGACCGCATGAATCTCCGAGACATCCTTGATGACGCCATGATTTTCGGATGTCAAAATTGAAATAACGTATTGAATGGCAATTATATGATCCAGAATTTCGCCGGTAACTTTGACCTCGTCGCGCCCATGAGGGCGGTGAGTCAGAACCGCGCCGGACATGCCTATGCGTTCCACCAGTCCTTTGGCGACCGCCGTTTTTTTGTCCATGTCGAAGAACTGATATTTGACCGACGATGATCCGCAATTTATGACCAGGATGTTCATACTTGACCCCGCTCTGCGTCCACAAAAGGCGTTTCGCCTTTGATGCGATTGCCTTCCTTGTCGTACTTAAAGAAACCCTGTCCTGTCTTTACGCCGAGATAGCCGGCCCGAACCATTTTGCGAAGCAGGGGACAGGGATTGTATTTATGCTCGGAAAGTTCCTCGAGCAGGTTTTCCATCTGGGACATGACCACGTCGAGTCCCATCATATCGGCCAAGGCCAGCGGGCCGACGGTGAAACCGAAGCCGAGCTTCATGGCGGTATCGATGTCCTCGGCAGTGGCGACACCTTCCATCAGCACATGCATGGCTTCGTTCAGCAGGGGCATGATTACGCGCGTCGTAACATAGCCGGGGTATTCATAGACCTGCACCGGGGTTTTGCCGAGATGATCGGCAAACTGGCGCGCAATTTCATAGGTGTTGTCGGATGTCTTCAATCCCCGGACGATTTCTATGACCGGGATTTTCGGGACCGGACTAAGGAAATGCATCCCGATCACACGATCTTCGCGGTTGGTCACGGAAGCCAGTTCGGTGATGGACAGGGTAGAGGTGTTGGTGATGAAAACAGTTTCCTCGGGGCAAAGATCATCGAGCCGCTGGAACAGTTCGCGTTTTTGCCGCAGTTTTTCCGGGATGGCCTCGACAATCAGGTCGGCCAGCTTGGCGACCTGAAGGTCGGTCGAAGGAACGATGCGTGACAGGATAGCTTTCTTATCCGATAACGTGAGCCCCCATTTATCGATCTCATGATCGATATTTTCACCGATTCGCTCGATTCCTTTTTCCGCCAGTTTGGCGGTACGATCGAGCAGAATGACGTCGGTTCCGGTCGTGGCGATAGCCTCGGCAATGCCCTGTCCCATGACTCCCGCTCCGACCACCACTATTCTATTTAAAGCCATATTAAACAACCTTAAAATATGTGAAAAAAGTAACAAACTATTCGCTAAATATATGCAATTGTTGCGGTCAGGCAAGTCTTTTTTGCCCGGATCGTCAAGATAAAACGGCAAAATCAAGATTTTGCCGATCCGTTTATTTCCCTTGACCTTAGCGGTATGCCCCGGTATTATAATCAGGACAATTGTCAAATAAATTCCAAAATCAGAATAATCGATTATTATGGTCGATAAAATCCTGAAATGTTGAGACGGAGGGAGATCATGAACCGAAAAAATCTTGTCATTGGAGGGATAGGGATGCCCGGTCGACCGGTCGTTGTTGGTGAAGGATGAATTGTCAATGCCTGTAAATCAATTGGGGAAACTCCTGGTTATATTCGGCGCGATGGTAATCCTTGCCGGATCAATTCTCCTGTTTTATGACAGAATTCCATTCCTGGGTAAACTTCCGGGTGATTTGCATTTCAAAAAAGGAAACATGCATATCTACTTTCCGATCGTTACCAGTCTTGTTTTGTCGGTAATTCTAACGATTATATTGAACTTATTCGGGCGGGGGAAATAGAAGGCCCCCTTATCTATGATGGCGTGCCTGTAAAATCGGGATGATATACCGGGATCTTATCCTATTCGGGGCAGGTGGGTGCGGGCCCCTGTTTATATAGGTATTTTATCAGATAAGTAATATCGAGCATGTTGAGGCCGGGTCGGCCATCCACATCAGCCGAATTAAACGGGTCCGGTTCGGGTCCCCATTTGTACAGAAAATTTATTACATAAAGGATGTCCAGCAGGTTCAGGGCGCTGCTGTGATCGGAATCGCCGCAGATAAAAAGCCCGGGGTCGGAATCGAGTGTCAATATCGCGGAATGGGCTCCGATGACGCCGGATTCGACAGGAATCAGGACATAGTCATAGTTGGAGATATTATCCACCAGGCTGTCGATATAAAAGCTGTCCGAAACACCTGAATTTAAAAGAGAGCCGGCGGGATCATCGATACGGAAAAAGGAACCGCCCGACGGTGCCGTTCGGCGATAGACACGATAAGAAGTATTTTCCGAGGCTGTCCAGTGCAGATAGACAGTCGAATCGGTCCGGGCCTCGCCGGCGAATCCGGCCGGGGCCGGGGGCCATGAAATAATTTCGAGCTGAATATTTTCCTGCTGAAAGGAATTGTCGGGAATAAGATCGGAAAGACCGGCGGCTTCAAGGTTGGCGATATTAAAGAAGTGATAATTATAGGGATTGCCGGGAGATTCTGTCAGGTAATTCTGAAAATCATCGAACCAATTGCCGGCATCATAACCGGCGCCAATGCAGCTCTCGAGGTGGATTTCATCATCCGTGCCGTCAAGATATCCGATAAACAGAATCTGGCCGCTGTCGGGAACCGATAGATTGGAGCTGGTCACAGTGCCGAAAATCGAACCCTGGCCATGGGCGGAGGGGCATAAAAATAGGGCCGGAAGGGCAATAAGCAGATAAAAGACTGTTTTTGCGCAAATTTTCATAGGTCAGATTTTTTTCCAGTGTCAAACGGCAGTAATCAGTCGGACATATCTTCTCGTTTCAATATAATTCGCTACGACCGTTTCCCCAAATGTTTTATCGGCATTTCCGGCCGCTCTTTATCAAATTACGGTTTCAAATAGCGCGTATATAAGACGCAAAGAGTTTGGCGGCGGCTAATATTTTCCTTGACAGAATCGATAAATATATATATTGTTAAGGCTTGCAAGAATTGCAAAGAGATTGAATAAGACGATAAGGAGAGGGCGATTAGCTCAGTTGGTTAGAGTGCTTGCTTGACATGCAAGAGGTCACTGGTTCGATTCCAGTATCGCCCACCATTTTCTGGCGGGACATAGATCGGAACTAATCCGGTTTATGCCCGCTTATAGTTATTAGATGTATAGACATGAGTGAAGTTAAAATAAAATTTCCGGACGGATCGGAGAAGGCTTTTGCCAGGGGTGTAACCGGCCTTGAGATCGCCAAGTCGATATCGCCGCGCCTGGCCAAGGAGGCTTTGGCGGTGAGGGTCAATGGCCATATGCGCGATCTATCCTGTAAGATCGAGGAGGACGCGCCGATCGAGGTGCTTACTTTCGATTCGCCGGAGGGAAAATTTGTCTTCTGGCATTCCTCGGCTCATATCATGGCCCAGGCAGTGACCGAGCTGTTCCCCAAGGTCAAGCTGGCCATCGGGCCGCCGATCGAGGAAGGTTTCTACTATGATTTTGAGGTGGAAAAACCGTTCTCGCCGGAAGATCTTGAGAAGATAGAGAAGCGTGTCCAGGAAATAATAAAAGAGAATGCCGAATTCGAGCGGGTCGAGACTGATCGGAAGGCGATGCTCGATAAATATAGAAAAGAGCACGAGACCTATAAAGTGGAGATGCTCGAAGAGGATATTCTGGACGACCGGGTGACGGTTTATAAACATTCTTCATTCGAGGACCTTTGCCGCGGGCCGCATATTCCGAATACCGGAATCGTCAAGGCTTTCAAATTGCTGGCGTCATCGGGCGCCTACTGGCGCGGCGATGAGAAGAAAACGATGCTGCAGCGTATTTACGGGGTTTCGTATCCCAAGAAAAGCATGCTGGACGATTTTCTTTATCGCCAGGAGGAAGCCAAAAAGCGCGATCACCGGATGCTTGGCAAGCAGCTGGAATTGTTCCATATCACCAATGAAGTCGGTGCCGGGCTGGTGATGTGGCTTCCCAAAGGGGCGATAATCAGAAACGAAATCGAGAATTTCTGGCGCGAAGAGCATCTGAAAAACGGCTATGAACTGGTTTTTACGCCGCATATAGCGAATCTTGATTTATGGCACCGCTCAGGGCATACCGACCATTATGTCGAAAATATGTATCAGCCGGTTCTCGTTGACGAGGAAAAATACCAGCTCAAGCCGATGAATTGCCCGTTCCATATTATGATGTATAAGTCGCGGCGATGGAGTTACCGCGACCTGCCGTTGCGGTGGGCGGAACTGGGTACGGTTTATCGTTATGAGATGCCGGGCGTGCTGCATGGTTTGATGCGGGTGCGCGGTTTTACGCAGGATGACGCCCACCATTTTGTCTCCCCCGAGGGGATGGAAGACGAATTGGTCTGGCTGATCAAGTTCTGCCTGCATATTCTGGATCCATTCAAATTCCAGGAGTACGATATTTATCTGTCAACCCGGCCGGAAAATGCCATCGGCGACCCGGAGGACTGGGTCAAGGCCGAAAACGGCTTAAGACGGGCCCTTGATATTCTGGGTCTGAAATACGCTGTCGATCAGGGCGGGGGCGCTTTTTACGGGCCCAAGATAGACATAAAGATAAAGGATGCTCTCGGCCGGAGCTGGCAGTGTTCGACGATTCAATTCGATTTCTCTCTGCCGGACAGATTTGAGATGAGCTATGCGGACAAAGACGGTAAATTAAAACGGCCGTTTATGATTCACCGGGCCCTGCTGGGCTCGATTGAGCGCTTTTTCGGTGTTTTGATCGAGCATTATGCGGGCAAATTCCCGCTCTGGCTGGCGCCGGTTCAGGCAAAGATTCTGCCCATAACGGATGATTTCAACGACTACGGGCGGGAGATTCAGGAGATTCTCAAAAAGAGCGGATTTCGGGCGGAATTGGATTCCCGTTCCGAAAAAATTGGACATAAGATTAGAGAATCGGAGTTGCAGAAAATCCCGTATATGCTTATAATAGGGGCCAAGGAAAAAGAAAGCGGCTCCGTTTCGGTCAGACTTCACGGCATCGGGGATAAGGGGACTTTTAAGTTGGAAGCTCTGATTGAATTAATGAAAGCCGAACGAGACGAAAAAGCTTTGCAGTCGAAATTGTTGTAAAGGGAGGATAATATAAAGAAGAAGACAGACCGGGTGCGGGTTAACGAGAGGATTACCTCGACGCCGATCAGAGTCATTGACCAGAACGGTGAACAAATTGGTATATTACCTGTAAATGAAGCGTTGGCCAGGGCCCGTGCCGTGAATCTTGATCTGGTCGAAATAGCTCCTAATGGTCAGCCGCCGGTTTGCCGAATCATGGATTTCGGCAAATTCAAGTACCAGCAGGCCAAGAAGGAGAAGCAGGCCAAGAAGAAGCAGCACACGGTACAGATGAGGGCAATGCGGTATCGCCCCAAGACCGACGAGCATGATTATCAATTTAAGACCCGGCATGTTCGCGAGTTTCTTGAGCAGGGAAGCAAAGTAAAGGTATTTGTCATGTATACCGGGCGCGAGATGGCCCGTATCGAACTGGGAAGAAAGATTTTAGACAGAGTCGTAGAGGACCTGCAGGAAATTTGCACAATTGGCCAGGAACCGAAGTTGGAAGGGCGACGACTGACGATGGTTCTGAACCCAAAACTACAGAATGTGAAAGCAAAACAGAAGAGGACCGAAAATGCCAAAGATCAAGACCAACCGGTCAGCAGCCAAGCGGTTCAAGAAGACGGCGACGGGTAAGATCAAGCGGAAAAAGGCTTATCATTCGCATATTTTGACAAAGAAATCGCCGAAGCGGAAAAGGAATCTTCGCAAGTCGGGTCTGGTGAGCGATGTCGATGCCGGACGCGTGAAGAAAATGATTCCTTATTAAACTGAATGATTAATTATTTGGATCAGGAGTAGAGAAATGCCACGCGCAATGAACAATGTAGCCGCGCATAGAAGACATAAAAAAGTTCTTAAAAAAGCCCGCGGAAATTACGGAGCCAGGTCAAGACTGTATCGGACGGCACTGGAGACGGTTCACAAAGGGATGACATATGCTTATCGGGATCGCAGAAACAAAAAGCGCGAATTCCGCAGTCTCTGGATTGTCCGTATCTCCGCCGCCGTCAAGCAACATGGGATGAATTATTCCATGTTTGTCAGCGGTCTCAAGAAGGCCGGTATCGGTCTGGATCGCAAGGCTTTGGCGGATATCGCCGCTACTGACGGTGCCACTTTCGGCCGCCTGGTGGATATGGCCAAGGCCGGCTGATTCCGAGGCTGGCTATGTCCGGATTAAAAGATCTTGACGCCATAAAAGCCGAGGCCATGGCCGCCATCTCTTCGGCTTCATCTCAAGACGACCTGAATAATATCAATATTAAATATCTCGGTCGTAAAGGCGTCATTACGTCTGTTTTAAAATCCTTAAAAGATCTTCCCATTGACCAGAGAAAAACTATCGGGGCCGAAGCCAATATATTGAAGACGGAGCTTGAACAGCAGATCAAGCAGGCCCTGGATAAATACAGCCTTTCAAAAGTCAAGGCGGGCATCGATCCGACTCTACCAGGGATCGCCCAGCGTCTGGGAGCGATTCATCCGATCACACAGGTCATCGAAGATATGTGCCGCACCTTTCACGGCATGGGCTTTGCCATCGAGCGCGGCCCCGAAATCGAGACCGATTATTATAATTTTGAGGCGCTGAATTTTCCGCCCGATCATCCCGCCCGTGATATGCAGGATACTTTTTACGTTGAGGGAAATAATCTGGTTTTGCGGACGCACACGACCCCGGTTCAGGCGCGGGTCCTGGAGACCTGCACGCCCCCGGTCAAAGTGATTACACCCGGCAAGACTTACCGCAACGAAGAAATATCGACCCGGTCATACTGCGTTTTTCATCAGGTTGACGGTTTTCTGGTCGATGAGGGTGTGACCATGGCCGACCTGAAAGGGGTCCTGGTCGCTTTCTGTCGGGATTTCTTCGGCAAGGGATTAAACCTTCGTTTCCGGCCCAGCTTCTTTCCCTTTACCGAGCCGTCGGTCGAAGTCGATATTTCCTGTTTCCTGTGTCGAGGTGAAGGGTGTCAACTGTGCAAATATACCGGCTGGCTCGAAATACTCGGCGCCGGCATGATTGATCCCAACGTGCTTAAGATAGCCGGAATCGATCCCGAAAAATACAGTGGCTATGCCTTCGGCATCGGTGTCGAACGCATCGCCATGCTTAAATACGGGATCAATGATATCAGGCTGTTTTACGAAAATGACATTCGCTTTATAAGGCAATTCATATAATGCAGGTTCCCTACAGCTGGATTAAAGAGTTGGCCGACATTCCGTGGTCGGCCGAGGAACTGGCCAACAGGCTGACCCTGAGCGGCGCCGAAGCCGAGGTCGAAAGGCTGTTTGGTTCGGAGTTTGATAATATCTGTATTGGAAAAATAGTGGAACTGGAGCCGATCGAGGGAACCGATCACCTGAAGAAGGCGATTGTGGATTCCGGTGACGAGAAGCTTCAGGTCGTCTGCGGCGCGCCCAATGCCGCCAGCGGTCAGAAAGTGGTGCTGGCCAAAATCGGCGCCGTTCTAAAGGAAGGCTTCAAGATAAAGAAGGCCAAGCTGCGTGGTGTCGAATCCAATGGTATGATTTGTTCCGAGCGGGAGCTGGGAATCAGTGATGATCACAACGGTATCATTGTTCTAGATGACGACGCCCCCATCGGTGCGCCGGCGCTCGATTATTTAAACCTGCAGGATCCGGTAATAGAACTCGACTTAACACCCAACCGGCCGGATATGCTGTCGGCCATAGGGGTGGCGCGCGACTGCGCCTGCCTGGCCGGAACGAAATTAAAAAGACCGGAATACACTCTGGAAGAAGCGGCCGAAAAAACGGCTGATTTTATAAAAGTTTCGATAGATGATCCCGATGCCTGTCCGCGCTATGCGGCCAGAGTAATCCGTAATGTCAAAATCGGGCCGTCACCCTGGTGGATTAAGCGAAAATTGATATTGTGCGGTATTCGACCGATTTCGAATGTGGTCGATATCACCAATCTGGTAATGATGGAATACGGCCACCCGCTTCACGCTTTCGATTACAATTTGTTCGACCGGAAGGAAATTCTGGTCAGGCGGGCGCAAGAAGCGGAAGAATTCACGACGCTTGACGGAAAACCGCATGTGCTTGACCCTTACATTCTTTTGATTACTGATGGGGAAAAGGGTGTTGCGGCGGCAGGAGTCATGGGCGGGCTGGAGACGGAGGTATCCGAGAAGACCACCGACATTCTTCTTGAGGCGGCTTATTTCAACCCGATTACGATTCGAAAGAGCCGGATAAAGCTGGGACTGATTTCGGAATCCTCGACCCGATTCGAGAAAGGGGCCGACCCTAATGTGGTTCCGGCCGCGATCAATCGGGCGGCCTATTTGATGAATAAATATGCCGGTGGGGAGGTGCTTGCCGGTATTGTTGATTGTTACGCGAAAAAGATTAACCCGGTTGAGATTGAGCTGCGACCGGAACGCGTCAATGCCTTTCTGGGAACTATGATTCCTGTGGAGCGCATGGTTAAGATATTGCGGGACTTGGAATATACTGTGTCTGGTGAAGAAACACTTAAAGTGCTGGCACCGACTCATGCGACCGATGTAACGCGTGAAGTTGATTTGATTGAAGAGATTATTCGGATCGAGGGTTATGAATCGATTCCGTTTATCGACAGGAATTCGGGGCCGCTGGTGGCCGCGACCCGGATCGATGATTTATTTCGGGCCGGTGTCAGGCATGTTATGACCGGGCAGGGTTTTGATGAGACATATAGCTCGGGATTGGCTGATGCGAGACTTCTGGCCCAGATAACCGGTGATCAGCCCCAATTACAGATTTTAAATCCAATAGCGGAAGATTTATCGGTATTGCAGAATAGTGTTATATATTCGCTCTTGAAATCAATTTCGCATAATTTATCCCGGCGCAATATTGACCTGCGGCTGTTTGAACTCGGCAAGGGCTTTCTGCCCGGGGAGCCGCATCAAGAAATGGAACAATTGGGTATGGCGATAAGTGGGTCAACTTCGGCCGACTGGTATGCCAAGCCCAGACAATATGAGTTTTATGATTTAAAGGGTGCGGTTGACGCCCTGATATTGGGCTGCAGGCTGCCACAATTTGAATTCGTGGCGAACGACAGCGGCCTTTATGTGGAGGGGCTGTCATTCGTGCTGCGGCACAATGAGATAATTCTGGGCCACGCCGGGATGATTCGTCCCGATATTGCGAAGGCCTTTGATATAAAGCAAAATGTTTATACGGCCCTGTTCGAATTCGATAAAATTATGAATTTGCGCGGCGACATAAGCAGTTTCAAGCCGTTGCCACGCTATCCGGCGTCGCCCAAAGATATGGCCATGGTGGTTGACGATGAAATCAGAATGGGCGACATAATGGCGGAGATTCGCAGGGCGGGCGGGCCGTTGCTGGAGGATGTCAGATTGTTTGATCTTTATCGGGGTAAACAGGTTCCCGAAGGCAAAAAATCACTGGCTTTCGCCATGGTTTACCGCTCAGACAAAGGTAATCTTGAGAACAAGGAAGTTATTGACTTGCACAACAAGATTGCCGATCATTTAAAGAAATGCTTTAATGTTGAGATTAGAGAAGGTTAAGGTTAAATGGATACGCTCGAAAAGCTTGAGGAAAAGATTAACAGGGCGGTCACTCTGATTGAGAAGCTGTCCGGCGAGAATAAAAATTTGAAAGAAGAGAACATTCGGCTCAAGACCCAGTTGACGGAATCGGAAACGAAATTGACGGAAATTGAGAAAAATGAGTCTGAGCGGTCTGAAAAAATGAAGAACAAGCTCGGCAATATTCTTGATAAGCTTGGTTCGCTTGAACAATTCTGACCCGTTTAATGTTCTTGACAAAGGAAATTGAGAATTATAAGTTTTGTTTATTAGACGATTTGATATAAATTATTTAGTGATATAAGAAGAAGAGATTTTTAGGACCAGAGGATAATAGTTTAAAATGCCTGATATTTCTAATAAAGAACAGGTTGTAAAAGTGGTCATATTTGGTGAGGAATATCCCATACGCGGTCATGCCGATCCGGATTACATTCTTCGTGTGGCCGAATATGTTGATAGAAATATGCGCGATATCGCGCTTCGCTCAAAGAACCGATCGCCCCAGAAGATAGCGGTTTTGGCGGCCCTGAATTTTGCCGGCGAACTGCTTGAATTAAAGGAAAAAAACAAGGGCGAGTTGGACGAGGCCGAAATCAAGGCGAAAAACCTGCTGGAGTTGCTTGACAGCACCCTGCCGGATTCCGAATAAAATTATTATCCGTCCGTCAATCTATTTCTCCTTCCATATCATTAATTCTTTGCACATAGATGGCTCCTTTTTGTAAGGGGCGAGGAGGACGTATGAATGATATCATTTTGTTAGTACTTGTTGCATTGGTATCAGGACTGGTGGCCTTTGGCGTAGCCTGGATGATCTTGCGCCGTATCGGCGACAAAAAAATTACCGGCGCCGAGGAGACCGCCAAAAAGCTGATTGCCGAGGCCGGCAAGGAAGCAGAGATAAAGAAAAAGGAAGCTCTTCTGGAGGCGAAGGAGGAATGGTACGGCGTCAAATCCAATTATGAGCGGGAGCTTCAGAATAAAAGAAATGAAATTCAGAAAACCGAAAGAAGATTGTCCGATAAAGAGACTTCGGTCGATCGAAGGCTGGAGTCGATTAATAAGAAGGAAAAAGAGGTAACCTATCGCGAGCGGACCATCACCGGCCGCGAAAAGGGCATTACGCTTCGAGAACAGGAACTTGAGAAGATGCTTCAGGCCCAGAATGAGCGGCTGGAGCGGATTGCCGGAATGACTGCTGAAGAGGCCAAGCAGGAGCTGAAGGAAAATTTGATCGGCATCGCCAAAATCGAGGCTGCCGCCAAAATCAAGGAAATAAAAGACAATGCCGAGCGCAATGCCGAGAAGGAAGCCCGCGAAATTATCATCCAGGCCATTTATCGATGCGCCGCTGACCATGCGGTGGAATCGACCGTTTCGGTTGTCAACCTTCCCAATGAGGAAATGAAGGGGCGTATTATTGGGCGCGAGGGCCGCAATATTCGCTCTTTTGAGACCGCCACCGGAATTGATGTTATTGTCGATGATACGCCGGAAGCGGTGATTCTCTCCGGTTATGATCCTATCCGGCGTGAAATAGCGCGGATGTCACTGGAGAAGTTGATTGCCGACGGGCGGATTCATCCCACCCGCATCGAAGAAGTGGTTGCCAAGACCGAAAAAGAGATGGAGATGATTGTCCGTGAGATCGGCGAGCAGGCCTGTTTTGATGTCGGTGTCCAGGGGCTGCATCTCGACATAATCAAGCTTCTGGGCAAGCTCAATTACCGCAGCTCTTACGGCCAGAATGTGCTGCAGCATTCCAAGGAAGTTGCGATATTGGCCGGTCTGATGGCCGCCGAACTGAGCCTTGATCCCAATCTTGCCAAGCGCGCGGCGCTTCTGCACGATATCGGAAAGGCCATCGACCGTGAGACCGAAGGGACGCATACCGAGATCGGCGGCAATTTTCTGAGCCGTTATAATGAAGATCCGGTGGTTATTAACGCCGTGGCGTCGCATCACGGCGACATTATTCAGGAGACAGTGTACTCGGTGCTGGTGCAGGCGGCCGACGCCATCTCAGGGGCCCGTCCCGGCGCCCGGAGAGAACCGCTCGAAGCCTATATCAAGCGTCTGGAAAAACTGGAAGAACTGGCTGATTCGTTTAAGGGTGTGGCGAAGGCGTTTGCTATACAGGCGGGCCGTGAAGTGCGGGTCATCGTGGAATGTGAAACAGTCGACGATCTGGCGGCGTCCATTCTTGCCGGCGATCTGGCCAAGAAAATCGAGCAGGAGATGGAGTATCCCGGTCAGATCAAGGTGACGGTCATCAGAGAATCAAGGGCGACTGAATTTGCCAAATAGGAAGTTATGAAGTCTCATATAAAAATTTTGTTCTTTGCCGACCTGGTCGGCAAACCGGGGCGCTTTGTCGTCTCGCAAATGTGTAGGAATCTTAAGGAGAAATTCGCGGCCGATTTTGTGGTTGCGAATATCGAAAATGCCGCCGGTGGTTTCGGGATTACGCCCGAGATGTCCAGAAAAATTTTTTCGTATGGGGTTGACTGCCAGACATCGGGCAATCATATCTGGGACCGGATGGATATCCTGAAGTATCTGGATGAGCAGCCGAAATTAATTCGCCCGGCTAATTTTCCGGCCGGCTGTCCCGGTTTCGGGCATTATATCGGCGAAGCCGACGGAATTAAGATTGGGGTGCTCAATCTGATGGGACGCACCTATATGAAGGATATCGACTGCCCCTTTCATGTGGCGGATCGCGAATTGAAGATAATCAGGGAATCGACCGACATCATCATCATCGATTTCCATGCTGAAGTCACTTCCGAAAAGCAGGCGCTGGCTTATTATCTCGATGGCCGGGTGTCCGGGATTATCGGAACGCATACACATGTCCAGACCGCCGATGAGTCGGTTTCGGAACGGGGCACCGCTTATATTACCGATGTCGGCATGACCGGGCCTCATGATTCGATTATCGGGATGGCCAAGACGCCGTCGCTGGACAGATTCCTGACCGGGATGCCGAAACGGTTTTCGTGCGCCAAAGACGATGTCAAAATCAGCGGGGTCCTAATTTCGATCAGCACCGCCGATGGGGCGGCCGAGGCAATCGAACGGTTCAAGATCGACTACAGCGGGGCCAATGATTCGGATTTATTAGATGAATGAGGGAGCCATGGAAGCAAAAATCATTGACGGAAAAATAATCTCCAATGAAATAAAGGAAGAATTGAAGCTGCGCGTTGACCGGCTCAGGGATAAGGGTATTACGCCCGGGCTGGCCGCCGTTTTGGTGGGCGAGAACCCGGCGTCGCAGATATATGTCCGCAGCAAGGCCAAAGCCTGTGAAAAGATCGGCATCTTTTCCGAAGTAATGATCCGGCCGGCCGATATCTCTCAGAAAGAGCTGGCCGGTATCGTCGATGACCTGAATCATCGTGACGATATCGACGGCATCCTGGTGCAATTGCCGCTGCCGGGCCATATCGACGAGATGGCGATTACTCTGCGGATAGATCCGGCCAAGGATGTGGACGGTTTTCATCCGCATAATGTCGGCATGATGCTACTGGGGCATCCGACCTTCCTGTCATGCACGCCATATGGTATTGTCGAGTTAATGCGGCGCTATGATATTGATCCGTCGGGCAGGGAAGTGGTTGTTCTCGGCCGGTCGAATATCGTGGGCAAACCGATCGGTGTCATGCTGATGCAAAAGGCAAAAATGGCCAATGCCACCGTGACTTTCTGTCATTCAAGAACGGCCAATCTGGAAGAAGTCTGCCGCCGGGCGGATATTCTGATCGCGGCCATCGGAAAAGCGGAATTTGTCAAGGCGGATATGGTCAAAGAAGGCGCGGTCATCATCGATGTGGGGATTAATCGGGTTGACGATGCTTCTGCCGACAAAGGTTATCGCGTGGTCGGTGATGTCGATTTTGCCGCCTGCAGCAAAAAAGCCTCGCACATAACGCCGGTTCCGGGAGGGGTCGGGCCGATGACGATCACCATGTTATTGACGAATACGGTGCAGTCGGCCGAGGCCAAGGCCGAAAGAATGAGCAAGGCCTGATTGCATATTGTTGCGCAAAAACGGCAACGACATGCACTATAAATTTCATTATTATGTTTTTTTGAAATTCTGCTTTTCGGCGCTTCCACCTTACCTCCGATAAGAAATTATTTCCCATTGTTATGTTGTTGACTATTATTGGCTTGTGAATATTTTTCCGCCCTCGATCAGGCCGGGAAAAATAGATTGAAAATCTTATCCGAAAACCCATTTGGGGCATCCGCTTTGCTTTTTTTAATTCAGTTATAGAAGATTGGTATGAGAACTGATAAACTAACATTTATAGTCCTGTTTCTCCTTTTTTGGGCATTTCCGCTTTCGGGAAATTCGGTCGAAATAGAATTTGGCCTTCCTGATTCACTTCAGGGGCTCAATTTCTGGGACGGCGAAGGCGAATTTGTCGGAGAAAAAGCGACTGTTCTTTGTCCCGATATTCCCCTGATGGTCGTAACCCCGGAATCAGGACTGGTGGACAGCCTCACGGAGTACACTATTGATCTGACCCTGCCGAGTGTCGGTGTTCCCAAACTGGGTGGCGTGGCTTTCGCCTTTCCTATTGGCTTCGGTCTGAATCGAATTGTCGATATTATCTATTCTGATGATTTTGAGGGATACGATCTCGAAATTCGGCGGGCCTATATTTTCGGAAGCAGCATAGTCATATTTTTCAAATGGGGCATTTCGCCTCCCGAAGGTACTGTCATCTCGTTAAAATTTATTTCCATAAAGAATCCAAAGATTGCCGGTTCATATAGAGTGGCCGGGCTTATATTCAACAAATGGTTTCGGGTCGAGGCCGGCCCCGGTTTTTCCGAAATTTTTGAAATATTCCCGGACCAGCCGATCAGCCTAAATATTTATCCGGACAGTGCTCTCACGCTAAAAGCCGGGACCAATCAGCTTTTCGAGGCTGTGGCCATCGACCGTTTCGGCAACAGAATTTGGAATCTTGACTACCAATGGTCATTATCGGATCAATATGATAATATCGGCATCATTTCAAACGGAAATCTGTTTGCGACCACGGTCGGGACCGGTAAAGTTGTGGTAACTTATGAAGAGTTATTTGCCGAATCGGGGCTGATAACAGTCGGGCCGGGCGATCCGGCGCGTCTTGCCGTTACCGAATATCCTCCTATCGTTACAGCCGGTGAGATTTTTCCCTCGCCGGTGATGGTTTTCGTCTATGACGCCTTCAATAATATCAAGAGCGACTATGTCGGTCAGGTATATTTTACATCAAGCGATCCGATGGCGCAATTCACGTATGATGAGACCAATCGTTATCAGTTCACTATCATTGATGCCGGGCAGCATACTTTCCCCGGAAGCCGCTTTCAGTTGATGACGGCCGGGCAGCAGACCCTGGCTGTTACCGACGGAACCATCAGCAGCCAGCCGGTCATGATCCTGGTGGGCGGCGGGACGATTGCTTCGTTTGATCTCGAGTATGATGCCTCCGTTATGGCGGGCAAACCGTTTGTGGTGAGAGCGGTCAATGCTGTCGATCAGAACGGTGACCCGGCAAACGGGTTGATTATGATGACGTTAATCGAAGGCGGCTCCTCACCGGACGGCTTCGAGCCGGTTGTAAATCCGATCGTGGTTCAGAACGGGTCGGGTGAGTCGAACCAGTATTTGTACAGGACCGGCGCGGCTATTTTAAAAGCGACCTTCGGGTCAATCGAAAAAGAAATAACCTTTGACGTTTTGCCCGCTAATCTGGGTGATCTGGCACTGGATATAAGCGAAACGCAGTTTGTCGGCAATCCGCTTATTGGCGTTGCGGAAATTACCGCGTTTGATAAATATGGCAATATCAAGACTGATTTCGATGTCTCGCAGTCACCGGTGACTTTGATGGTCGATGAGGGGGAATTGAATCCGAGCATTCTGGAAAGTGTTGATGACTTTATTGGCGGCATTGCAAATCTTATAGAGAGAAATATAGTATATTCCGGGCCTGCCGGCGATATAAGCATGTCATGTTTCTCCGGTGATGTAACTTCGAATATTGCATTATGTGTATTTAACGGAATAACTTTCCATCCGGTTGGTGGTTTTCCCTCCCGGATATATATTCACCAAGGTGTCCCCATCGTTTTCAGCGCCCTCGCTCTCAACGATGGGAATCTGGCGCCACAGGAGCCGATAATTTACACCTCTTATTTTGCCTCATGCCTGGAGCCCTGCCTGAAAGAACAGAACCTGGAGACCATAATACCCGGAGATTCGACCAGCTTCGCAGCCCATTTAATTACGGATGGACTTGGAGCGCTCAGTACAGATACCATAATTATTGTCATGGAGGCGCAATATCTCTATGACGGCGACGCTATAACAGTGCGCACTATTGTAACAAGCCCGGTTGATGTAATCGGGCAACTGGATATCGAATATATAGAAAACTCCCTGACGGTCGATTCGCTTCTGGCGCCATCGATTCTCGGTTCATTGTCATTAAAGCTTCGTTTGCCTGAGTGTCCAGATTATTCATCATCCTGGTTCAAGGTGGAATTATTGGTCGAATCGGAAGATGTCTGGCGGATGCTGTTTCCCGATGAGAGCGGCTATTCACTTGACGGGAATATTCTCACCGTCAGCTTATACGGATTGGATGTCCCGGATTATCGCTGGTGGGACAATATGCCGGACGGCTACCGTAATTTGAGGATCGAAGGCTATATACACACGGGGGAGACATCCTATTCAATAAGGCCGCTCGATAATTTTGACTCTGTCTTTGTCGCTTATCCATCCGTTGTCTCGTACCAGTCGGGGACATTATCCCCGGTTATTGCCGGTGCGGGAGCGGGACAGATATTTGAATTTAATATCGGTCTGGATGGTTTTACGACAATATTGCTGGATCCCTGCCAATCCCGATTTGAATTATATATTGACGATATATTCATCGCCGATGCCTGTCTTTTAAATGCATATCCGTTGGTTCCGGGAATCACGCATATCATGACCCGCGAGGTTTATATTCCCGACAGCCTGATGAACATGACCCTGGCACCCGCTCTTGTACTGAAGGGCAAAGAGATTTATTATCCCAGAACGGACCGGCTTTCTTTCGAGGGCGAGACGATTCATGTCACCGATATGCCCCGGATAAAGGTGGCATCGGCCGATCTTATCACCGTTAATCCGCCTTATGTTAATCAGAATCAAGCCTTTTCGATTTCGGTCGGGGTGGAGAATTTATCGGAGACGGAAATATCGGGCGTTTCGGTTATTATCAAATCGGAGGACGGGTCGGAGACATATGCCCGGTCGGATGATTTGCACCTTCTCCCGAATGCCACGTCCGAGTTTGTTCTTGATCTGACGGCCCCGGCACAGGCGACACCGATCAAGATATATAAAGCGGTCCTTGTGGCCGGCGGGGCGGCGATATTGCTGGCGGAGGATAATACCGTGGCGGTGGTAGTCCAGAAACCGGCCGAGATATCGCTAATGTTCGAATTGCATGATGCGTACAACGGTATTGTCGATTTTGATCAGCCGTTTTATATCATTGCCAGGATGAAAAATCTCGGCGAAGCCAAGGCCGGATCAGGCGAGGTTTCGCTCTTGACGGACGGGGTTGATTTTGGCATTCCCGATTCATCAGCCATCCGAATCGAAACCGACAGCTCGGGCATATTCAGACTGACGGCACCTTCGGAAGCAATCGAGGCTGACATGAGGCTGAAGATTACCGATCCCCCTATAGATTTAAACACCGGCCAGCCGGCGCTGATAAAAACGGGAGCGACAACGTTCACCATAAAAGTGGAGCCGAGTTTTGCCGAGCTGGTTGTCAACGGAGTGGTCGGGCGCTCGCCGCTAATTGTCGAAGGAAGCAGCCGCGAACTGTTCCGGCTGGAGCTATTCAATAATACCGAAAATCCGGTCAATGCGGTCGGCATCAGGTCGATCATTATCCGGTTGACTGACCGCGACGGGCAGGCCCTTTCGCCGGATCAATTACTTTCGCCCGAAGAATCCGGTTTTTATCTGGATAATGAAATGATATCGGCCGGTGTTGCCGATGAGAATCTTCTGAGGGTCGTCTTCGACGACGATTATGTCATATATCCCGGCGAGGAGGATACAATCACCTTCCGCGCCCGGTTCAACGAAGATATTTCGGTCAGTGGTTTCAGCATGTCAATCGACAGCCGCGATATCCGGGCCGTTTTTATAGCCGGGCCCAGGGCGAACCAATCGGTGCCGGTCCGCGGGAAACTAACCGACAGCTTCAGGATCGGCGGTAATTTCGCCATTACCGTTCCGGGGCTGGAAAATTCGCTGACGACACGCAACAACCCGTTTAATCCCAAGGAAGGTCCGGCCGAAGTGGCCTATATCCTCGAACGGAGCACCGATGTTGTATTGACAATCTATACCCTTACCGGCGAAAAAGTTTATGAAAAGATGATGCCGTCGGGATCGAGCGGTGCGGCCGAGGGACAGAATTATATCAGTTGGGATGGGACCAATGATGAAGGGAAGATGGTGGTCAACGGTATTTACATCATGCTATTCAAACCGGCCGACAGTGATAAAACGGTCAAACTGAAAGTCGCCGTATTGAAATGAAGTATCTGATGCGGACATATTTGCCGGCAGTCTTGCTGGCCGTGATGATCGTCGTACCGGTCTTTGCGGGTGATGCCGGGCATGAGTCCCAATTTTCAATCGGGTCGGGCGTCCGCGCGCTTGGCATGGGGGGCGGTTATGTCGGTCTCGCGGATGATGCTTCGGCCGTTTTCTGGAACCAGGCGGCGCTGGCGCTTTTGAATGAGCAGGAATTCAATTTCATGCATGCGGCGCTTTTTGAAGGGACCATGTATGATGTCGCCGGTTATGTTTATCCGCACCCTCGACTGGGCGGTTTCGGTGTCTCTCTGATGCGGCTCGGGACCGAGGACATCGTCAAACGGGTTGACTGGAATGAGAGCGGCGATTTCGGATATTATATTGCCCAGATGATGCTGGCATATGGCCGAAAAATGGGCGGGAATATTTATCTCGGATCGGCACTGAAGATTGTCAACCAGTCGATGGATAATAATTCCACGTACGGGGTCGGACTGGATATATCATTGTACATGCCCGTTTACAGGGAATTGACGGCCGGATTACTGTTTCAGGACATTATCTCTCCGAGGCTTCGGCTGCAGAATGATCAGGAAACGCAACCGCGAAATGTTATCGCAGGGATCGGATATCGGAATTTGTCACTGGTTAAGGATTTCAAACACAGTATTAATATCGGCTTGGAGATACCGGAGGAAAGATCTGCAAAGTTGCATGCCGGCATGGAGACAAATTACGCGGACCGCATGGATTTCAGGATGGGTTATGACCGCGACAATCTGTCGTTCGGGCTGGGGATCATTCTTGGCCGGGCCAGATTTGATTATGCTTACAAGATTATGGACGGCATTACCGACTCACACCGGATCGGCCTGTCGCTCAAATTCGGAATGTCGGTCGAGGAGAAGTTGGAGCGTGAAATCGACCTGCAGAATGCACGCGGCAGTTATCTTGTTATGGATGATCGCCGCAAACAGTACGAGTACTACAAGGACCGCGGCGACTGGTATCTGAAGCGTGACAATCAGGATTCAGCTTTTGTATTTTATAACAAGGCTCTGGCATATCGTGAAGGCGACCACTATGTATTGGAAAAAATTGATGAAATCAAGAGCCTTCGCCTCAAGCTGGTGGAACAGGAAACGCCGGTTGTTACCGAGGAAATGCTCAAGCGGTCGATCCTCGACGGTTACTATGTTCAGGCCGGGGAAATGTTGACCAACAAGGAATATCTTGCCGCAATGAATATCGTCCGGCTGGCCCGGGAACTGGATGATACCGATCGAAGATTCGCCGGACTTGAACGGCGTCTTTTGGCCGACATCGACAGCAGTATCGTCAAGCTGCTTAACGAGGCCGAATCGGCGGAGAAAGCGGGCCGTCTGACCGATGCCATTTCGGCTTACGACAAAATACTTCTGTTGTCCCCTGATGATGTTGCGGTCAAGGAGCTTAAAGGGCGGGTCGGCAAGGCGGTCAATATGGCGCGACTGATCAGCGATGGAGTCGAATCTTTTTATCTGGGCCGTCTGACGGCAGCCGAACAGAATTTCAATAATGTCCTGAAGCTCTCGCCGGGGAATATCGTCGCCAATGAGTATCTCAATAGAATCAGCGGCTTGCGCCAGAAACCTTCCAGCCAGACCGAGCTTGAAAAGGATGAACATGTCTGGAAGATATACCTCAATGCGCTGGAATATTATCGCAGCGGCGAATATGAGAACGCGATCGAACTCTGGCAGGAGGTCCTTAAATATTATCCCGGAAACGAGCAAACCCTGAATAATATTACTCAGGCCAGACTTCGCCTGCAGTCCAAAGAATAATTACTTCTTATTTTTACCGGGGCAATTTTTGTTGTTATTACCCGCTAAAAGATTAATATTAATACCATGTTCCGGAAACCGGTCAGAGAAATAAACGGCGAATACCAGGCCAGCGAGAAATCATTGCCGGTCATTCAGGATATGGTCAGGGAAACCTGTATCAATGCCGGCATGTTGCGCAAGAATGTCAACGCCGTCATTTTGGCCATTGAGGAAGGCATCACCAATATAATCCGTCATGCCTATTTATATGAGCCCGGGACAATTCGAATCCGAATAGTTGTTTTCAAGCGACGGGTCATATTTTCCCTGATCGATCATGGCCGCTCATTTCAGCCCGACAGCGCCGGACGCCTCGATTTGAAGAAGCTGGTGGAATCGGGCCGCAAGGGCGGGCTCGGGTTTTACATGATCAATAAGATTATGGATTCGGTCGAATACCTGTCCACGCCCGGTTTCAACGAACTGCGCATGACCAAGCTGATTTCGCATCAGCCGGAAAAGACCCGGTTGTTTATGGGCCGGATGTTTACCATCAGGGTCAAATTTTCGGTCTATACTTTCCTGATTATGTTGACAATTATCGCCGGGGCCTATCTTTTTATCGACAATCGAACCACCAAGAATATTCATCAACATCTGACCGATAAGGTTTCATCGCTGTCCAAAACCATCGCCGACCAGGCCGGCGGGTATATTCTTAACCGGCGGTCCGATGTCGAATTCGATGAACTTGTCAGAAGTTATGTGCGGGCGAATCCCGAGCTGAATATGGTAATTCTGGTTGATACCCTCGGCGATATCCTGGCCGACTCGCGCGATATCAGGAATCTTCATCAGGAATATATTAGGCCGCCCGCCATTTCGGTGGGCGAGGTGGGCATCCCTCAGGTCTATCAGACGGAGCAAGGCAAGCTGATTCATTTGAGCCATAACATTGTCAACGGCGGCCGAAGGATCGGCATGGTTCATATTGCCTACACCGACCGGAGGCTGGCCGAACAGATAAATGTCGAACGCCGCAAGATTATTATTTTGACCATCATCGGTCTGGCTTTCGGCGTGGGCGGAATTTATCTGCTGTCCAATTATTTTGTCAGCCCGATTGTCCGCATAGTCGAAAGGGTTCGCAAGTTTAGTTCGGGTGATATCGAAACCGAACTGCCGCTGGAGGGAGTCGAGGAATACTTCGAAATTTCCAAGGCGCTTAATGAGATGATGAGTCGTCTGCGCCGGGATCGGAAAAACATTATCGAGAGAGAGCGGGTAGCCAAGGAAATCGAAGTGGCGGGGCAGATTCAGAAAACACTTTTGCCGAAAGAGCTGCCGAATATTCCGGGCTTGAGCCTGGACGCATTCTATCGCGCCGCTTCCCGGATAAGCGGGGATCTTTATGATGTCTTTCGCATTGATGACACGCATTTTTGTCTGGTCGTGGCTGATGTGGCCGGCAAGGGCATTCCGGCCTCGCTGGTGATGTCGGTGCTTCGAACCGTCATCAGAATCCTGGCCAAAGGAAAAAGATCATCAAAGGACATTCTCACCGCGGTTGATGGTTATATCAAGGATGATATACCGCCCGGTATATTTATAACCATATTTATGGCGGTATATTGTATCGATTCAAGGAAGCTGAACTTTGTTTCGGCGGGTCACAACCCGTTGATATACCTGACTCCGAAAAAAGGCGAGGTCATGCTTTTGAACCCACCCGGCGTCCCGCTTGGTTTGCCGCTTTCGGGTGAAAATGCCTTTGCTGACAGACTGGACGAGCACATGATAAAAATTAATGCGGGCGATAAATTGTTTATATATTCCGACGGCATAACAGAGGCGATGAACCGAACCTCGGAGAAATACGGGCTGGAAAGATTGATTGCCATTTTTAACAGCCAGGTTCACAACGGCAACTACGCCGATCCCAAAGAGATCACGCGGCTTATACTGAGCGATATCGACCGGCACTGCGGACAGGCCACACAAACCGATGATATCACTTTTATTACGATATGTTCCGATGAATTTAAGGAAAAGGGCGCTTCCGAGATCGAAACCCGTCAGATAAATTGAATATCCTTCAAAAATAAATAAACAGTCTCAAAAATAGCTTGCCAGAAGGGCGTTTATTATTCATTTTGCAATATTATTTGGTTTTTAAGATATGGAAAATATTAAATTATCTGTTTCCGAAAGCGGACGTGACGACAACATATCGGTGGTAAGGGTAGACGGTGTTATCGACACCTTAACTGCCACGGAGCTGGAAGAGGTTCTGGACAAGCTGGTAAAACGGGGTCGTTACGGAATCATTCTCGATCTGGCCGGAGTCGATTATATATCCTCGGCCGGATGGGGCATTTTTATATCCCGAATTAAGGAGATACGGGATAACAGCGGCGACATAAAACTGGTTAATATGGTTCCCAATGTTATGGAGATTTATGAGTTGCTCGAATTCGATAACATTCTGAGCGCATACGACAGCATTGGCGCCGCCAGAACCGCTTTTGGAACTCCTCCCGATCCCGCGGGGCTAAAAAAAAAAGCCCCGATAAATAGCGATCGGACGACAATCGAAGAATTGCCGGCTTATATCCCCGCCGATTCTTCGCCTGTTCCGGCTGCCGGGCGCGATGTCGTCAAGGGTGGAGTGGCCGGAACAATGGCGGAAAAGATTATCTTGAACGCCATTGTCGAAGATCCCTTTTATACCATTTCCGAACTAAAGCTGGTTCTGGAAGAGTCGTTATTTGATTCCAGAATCAAGTGGTGGGGTGTTTTCAGAATTTTATGGAAAAACAACCTGGTTTCCCGCCGTGCACGGTTCAGATATGCCCGCCGTATGCATAAAAGGTCATAATATTTTAATTGACAGCATCTTTCATAAAAGCTAAAATACAATAGATTGGTCGCATTTAAGTATATGATAGAAATAATCTTAATAGTAGTCCTTACGATTCTTGTAATCGTGTTGGCGATAATTGCCTTTACCGGTGCCGGAAAAAAGGGAAGCGCCGTGCAGCTCAACGAAACGGCGGTGAACGATTTGCTTGCGGCCGTAGGCAGTATTTCGGGCGAGGGGCGGATCCCGGAAGTCGCCGCCAGTGTCTCGAATATCCTGAAAAAGCATTTACATTGCGACAAAATCATATTTTTGAGATATTATCGGTCCAACCTGGAGGTCAATTATTTCTCGGGAGTGACAAATTTCAGCAAACATTCGCTGAGAATAAAACTGAAGCCGTCACTTATGGAGAGTCTCAAGTCATTCCACCGCGTAACACCAATCGGGCAACTGGAATCAGCGCTTTCCAAAGGTTATCTTAAGCAGCTCGAAGCGCTGCATCTAAGTTATTTTTTCCCGGTTTTTCTGAGAGACAGATTATACGGCATTTATTTGATCAGCACCAAGTTACCGCCGGATAATCCCACGCTGAATCTGCTGGCGACGACGCTCGCATTTAATCTTTCGACCGCGTATCACATCGGATTGCAGGAACAAAAAATCGCCCGGTACGAAAGCAAGATACATTCGCTGGAGGAAAGAAAATTCGGGGCGCCGGCCGGTGATCAGGCGGCCGATTCCGCCTTGGAGACATTGAGATTACTAAAAATACGCAACAGCCAGCAGTTGGTGCCCGAATTGCTGAAACTGCTCCGGAAGGACTGTAATTTTTCCAAACTGGGACTGTATTTGAAATCAGGCGGCCAGGATTCGCCGATGCTTTCGGTGAGCTGGAATATGAGCAAAGAGGCCGATAAGATTATCGAGGAAAATTTTGAGACCATCGTAAAAAAGATGGAAATGGACAAGCCGGTCAATCTGAAAATGCAAAAAGAAATCGATCAGGTTCTTGAAAGCAGCTTCAAGGATTTGAACGGCAAAAGTGTTAATTATATGATGTCCATCCCCTGGGCGTATCGAAGAAAAGCGGTTCTCGCCTGGAGCAGCGACAGCAGAAACTCCGAAGTCCTGGAGCGGATCGAAAGATTTAAAAAAGAGGCGCTTCCGCTGGCGGAAAATATCAGCCGCTATGAAAGGGCGGAAGAGCTTTCATATACCGATGGATTGACCGGCATATATAATTTCCGGTATTTTAAAAAGAGAATAAATGAAGAAGTCAAACGGGCCAAACGATTTAATCATCACCTGGCTCTTATGTTGTTCGATGTTGATGACTTGAAATTTATAAATGACAAATATGGCCATCAGGCGGGGGATGAGCTGATAAAATCATTTGCCGGCATGCTCCAGGAAGCGGTCCGGGAGAATGATGTTCTATCCCGTTACGGCGGCGATGAATTCTGCCTTCTGATGCCGGAGACCAACCGGGCGGAAACGCTGCAATTCATGGAACGAATCGGAAAACGTCTTTCGTCGTCGGGGGCATTTATCGAATGGACGGAACTCAGGCTGGATTATACGGTATCAATTGGAGGCGCCGTTTATCCCGATGATTCGGGATCGGTCGAAGAACTGATTCATGCCGCCGATATGGCCCTGCTTCGAGCCAAGGAGGAAGGACGGAATTGCGCCAGGCTTTATCAGCCCGAATATGAGCGCAAGGCCTAGTCGAGCGGGTTGATTCCCGCCAAGCGAATTAAAATTTAATTTTATCGGCATTATGCTAAATCAGGGTTGCATGAAGGCCGATTTTAAGGAATAGGCGCTATGGAAGGCAAAAAAAGGATTTTAATATGGAGTTGATCACATTATGAAAATAAATAATCCGTTAAAGATAGCAGGGTCTTTATTGCTGGTTTTTCTGTTGCCGCTGATCGCGGCCGGAGAGTATATAATCGGGCCGGAAGATGTTCTCGAAATCAAATTCTGGCAGGATAACACTCTTGATGCCAATGTGAAAGTCAGACAGGACGGAAAGATTTCGCTGGATATTATCGGCGAGTTGCAGGCGTCGGGATTGACGACAAGCGATCTGGAACGGGAAATAGTCCGCCAGATGTCGCGTTATAATAAGGCCATTTCGCAGACGGTCGTCAGGGTAACGGAATATGGTTTCCAGAAGGTATGGATTACCGGGCAGATCCTTAATCCGGGCAAGTATACTTTTGAAGAGATTCCGGATCTATGGACGGTAATAAATGAGGCCGGAGGAATAACGGAAACCGGCGACCTGACACGCGTCTTAATAATACGAAGCGGCGAGCAGGCGGGTCAGGTGGAGGTTGTCAACGTGGCCGATATGGTAGTCACGGGCAATGTCAATAATTTGCCGCGTCTTCGGGCCGGAGACACTATCGAGATTTCACGCGCCCCGGCGGGACTGCCGGCCAGGACACTCAGTGACCGCCCGGTGGTAAAAAATATTTTTTACGTTATCGGCTCGGTCAATGAGCCGGGGGCGGTGACGCTGGAAAGCAATATCGATATTCTCGATGCCTTGGCGCTGGCCGGCGGGCCGACGGAAAATGCTAATCTCAAGACGGTGACGGTTGTCTCCAAGGACGGCCTTAATACGCAGATGGTCAAAATAAATCTGGAACAATATATCAATGCCGGAGTCACCGGAAGGTACATGGTTCGTCCGGAGGATAATATTATTGTCGGCCGGAGCGGCGGCGGCTTCCTGGGACTGAATTCCGTGGCCGAGTTTGCGGCACTAATCGGATCGATTTCGACGGCGATTCTGCTATATGATGCCTTGAAAACCAGTCCATAAAGGCAAAGCATAAGATATTAAGTCCAGGATAAATTCAGGAAGGTGACAGGAAATCCGCGCGGAAGGAGAAAAATAAAAATGGAATCCTATTGTCTTAACAGCCGGATAGTCGAGGATGACAAGGAATTTTTAATACAGACTACCAATGACATAAAACTCGGCGTCATCAAGGCCAATCTCTTTGTGGATGGGGAATTGCTTGATGCCAGCATTCTTCCGCACGCCGAGGATGTCAGTGAAGAGGAGGTCCTCAGCCTTGTAAAATCGGCTCATTCCGAGAAAAAATCGGAACTCGAATATTTGCTTAAGAGTTATAAGGAGATTCTCGAAAAAGGTCGTCCGGAACAGATGTATCATCTGGGGACGGCGCTGTTCTGTAAGAGGATGTATAACGAGGCGCGGCGGTTGTTCCGGGCCGCGACCAAGATTCGACATGATTATCATGAGGCCTTTTTCTTTCTTTGCCAGGCTGAGAATGCTCTCGGGCATCCCGATGACGGCATCAATGCCGGCACCCGGGCGGTCGAGTTGAAGCCGGCTTATGCGGATTACCGCAATGCTCTGGGAGAGGCTTATCTCGAGGCCAATTCATGCAAGCGGGCCCTGATCGAATTCGAAGAAGCCATCAAAAAAAATGTGTACTATGCCGATGCCTATTTCAACCTGGCGCTCGCCTATATTCTTAATGCGGTGAGAAAGGAAGATTTCAACATGTCGGCCGATTTGATCAATCGCTGTCTTGACCTTTTCAAGAAGGCGGTGCTGATCAATCCCGATTACCAGACGGGCGGCTATAATGAGGCCATGTCGGCGCTTTCGCGTAACGATCTCAAACGCTGCTATTATCTATTCAAGGGTGTGCGCGAAGAGAAGAAGGAACGGCAGCGTCAGGAAAAAGCGGCCTATTTCAACCGTTTTCTTATTTTTACGGATTGGCTCTCGGAAACGGACATCGAAGAACGTATCAATTTCCTTGAACGCGAAATTGACAAAAATCCTGATTTTGTCGACCTTTATCATGAACTTGGAGTATGTTATTTGCACCGGTCCAGATTCGCATGGCAAAAGGGTATGGACTATTTCCGGCAGGCTCTTGGCATTAACAAGGATCTGAAAAAGGCTCAGAGAGCCCTGGAGCTTTCGAAAGAATATAATGTAAAGCTGGCTGATGCCGTGTCGGATATTGTCGGCAAAAGCTCTTTTTAGGAGTTGAATTTGACCAGTAAAAGCACGAACCTGTCCATTATCGAGTATTTTGATCCCGAATCGGCGGAATCGACCGAATTTCGACGCGTCCTGTATAATTTAAACGGGATACAATCCGGCGGAAACAAGAAAGCGGTTTTAATCACGTCGGCCATGCTGTCGGAGGGAAAATCAATAATTTCAGCCTACCTGGCGATGACATCGGCGCGATTTAAAAATCGTAAGACCTTATTGGTGGATTTTGATCTGCGCCGCCCGATGGTTCATAAGCTTTTTGACGTGCCGCTGGAAAACGGTATTTCGGATATACTGGCCAAGGGCATTGCGTCCAGGAATGTGATCAAAAAAACGGCCATTGATAATCTCGATTTGTTGACGGCGGGGAAAATTATGCCCAACCCATCGGAATTGTTCAACGGTCCGTCGATTCATCGTATCATAGAAGAAATGAAGTTTTATTATGAATTGATACTGGTTGATTCGCCGCCGCTGCTGCCGGTGATGGATCCGATGCTTCTGCTGGAGGAGCTTGACGGCGTTATCCTTGTCATCAAGGCGGGCTCGACACAAAAAGAGATTGTGGCCAGGGCCCGCGATCTGCTGGCCTCGCAAAAAAATAAGGTGGCCGGTGTGGTTATTAATAATCTGGATCAGACCTTGCCGTATCATTATAACTATGACTATTACGGTTATCATTACCGACCCGTCACTAAGAAATAGCCGCTTATCATAAAAGGTTCTCTTTAGTCATGAAAAATATTCTGACAGTTGATCTTGAAGATTGGTTTGTCGTTGAAAATCTTAAGGCGAATATAAAATTCGAAGAGTGGGATGAACTGTCGGATCGGGTCGTTGATAATACCAATCGACTGCTCGAGCTCTTTGATTATTACGGGGTCAGCGCCACCTTTTTTGTTCTCGGCTGGATCGCGGAAAAGCATCCCCGCCTGATCTACAATGTTAACTCGAGGGGTCATGAAGTCGCGTGCCACAGCTATCGGCATGGCCGGGTGGATAATCTGACCGAAGAACAATTCCGGGAAGATACACTGAAGGCGATAAAGGCCATTGAGGAGGCCTGCGGCGTGACGCCCGTGGGCTATCGGGCCCCGAGCTGGTCGATTAATTCCAAGGTGCCGTGGGCCTATGAAGTTCTGGCCGATATGGGATTCCTGTATGATTCTTCGATGTATCCGATAAAGCATGACATATACGGCGAACCGGACGGCCCCAAGCGGATAGTCAAGATCATCCTGGAAAGCGGCCAGCGTATTTATGAAGTGCCGGCTTCGACCGTCAATGTCCTGGGGCATAATTTCCCCGTCGGCGGCGGCGGGTACCTGAGACATTCGCCCTTCTGGTTCACCAAAAAAATGATAAAGAAACTGAATCGGGACAATCATCCCGCTGTCATATATATCCATCCCTGGGAAATAGACAGCCATCAGCCGCGTCTGGAGGGGTTGACGGCGCTGCAGCGGTATCGGCAATATGGTTCTATTCCGACCATCGAAAAGAAAATGGAGCTGCTTCTTCAGGCATTTGATTTCTGTACGATTAAGGATTATATTAAAAGACTTGTAAAGAAACCGATAGGATTTGGCAGATAAATGTCGCGAAGCCAAGTAGCCGTATTAAGAACCGATTCCCGGAATATTCTGCTGGATTATCGCCGTCTCCTGGAACTGGTTCAGTACCGGTCTATTCTGGATTTCAATAAAGAGACCTTAATAAAACTAAATCTCTCCTGGACCAAATATTTCCCGGCCTGCTCATCACAGCCCTGGCAGCTTGAAGGGGTCGTCAAAACACTGATAGAAGACGGCTTCCCGCGTGATAAGCTTATTCCAATCGAAAATAAAACGGTGGTTACCAATCCGCATAAGGGAGCGCGGAATAATCTCTGGATGCCGGTTCTTGAAAAATATGGACTCGGCTTTACCGCTTTGCCGGAAGTTGAGTGGGAGGTTTATCAATTCAAGCAGCCGCTTCTTAAACTGCCACAAATTTTTCCCGAAGGTATCGAAATACCCAGCATGTATAAAGGGCGGCAGATAATTCATCTGCCGACCGTGAAGACGCATGGTCATTCCACCACCACCGGGGCGATCAAGAATGCTTTCGGGGGGCTCCTTAAAGAGGTCCGCCATTATGCCCATAAGTATATTCATGAGGTTCTGGTTGACCTGGTCATGATGCAGCAGGAACTGCATCCGGCCATATTTGCCGTGATGGACGGGACGGTCGCAGGCGACGGGGCCGGGCCGAGAACGATGATTCCCCATGGAAAGAATATTATTCTGGCCTCAGCCGATTCGGTGGCCATTGATGCCGTAGCAGCCAGGCTTATGGGTTTCGATCCCCTGAATATACCCTATCTCAGGATGTGTCATGAACGGGGCCTGGGCACCGCCGACGTGAATGAAATCGAGATTCTCGGTATTGATATAACCGGTATAGACTTCGGCTTTAAAGCCAAGAAATCTTTTGTAATCTGGGGCGATCAGATGCTCCGCAAGGGGGCGCTGAGGTTTCTGGAAAAAATCGCTCTTCATTCTCCGCTTGTTTTCTGGGCCCCAGCGGCCAGCAATATTTATCACGACTGGATCTGGTATCCCACTATCGGCAAGTCAATTATAAGAAAGTTCTCGCGGACCGAATGGGGACAATTATTTCAGCAATATAAGAAAAAATAGGCAATTGGGACGGACTGGGCGGGTTTGCCGGGAATGTTGCCATCAGGATTTCGCCCGGATTTTTTGAATATTTTGTTGACTACGAAGTGTATAATATATAAATAGTTAGTGAAAATATTCAATAAGAACGGCAGGAGGAAATATGAAAAGGTTAGTTATTGCGTTGTTGGCAGTCGGTCTGGTCTTTAATATTGCCCTGGCAAAAAAGAAGGATAAGGCGGGCCGTCTTGAAAATGGCGTTTATATCGACGACAGTTACAATTTCTCACTACCTATTTCCGAAGACGTCTGGAATATTTCGATTAAAAAGGACAAAAGCCCGATCCGGCTTATTTTGACGAAGAAAGTATTCGATGTCCCGATAGTCTATACCCAGGACCCCGGTTATACCAAAACACCTAAAGTAACCGTCTATGTGGACACGACCAGCTGGTCGGCCCAGTTGTTCGTGGATTCTCTGCTGAATGACCAATTCAAGTCGAAGCAGAAAAAAGAGATTCTGCAGAATTGCGAGATTCTTTATGGAGATTATAAGCCTAAACGTAAGTCAAAATATCAGTTCGGCGATGTTCCGGGTGTTTTAATTTCGGGTGAGTTGCAGTATACCAAGCAGATTCCCGACGTTATAACCGATTATTACGGCGGGGCGATCTTTTTCGCCAAACAGGATAATAATCTATATATCTTCCATTTGATCAGCGAAAACAAATATTTCAGCACCGAATATGAAGATTTCGTGACCCTGCTGAACGGCTTGAAGTTCGGCGACGGGAAGGTGGAAAAAGAATAAGCAGATCTGGCCGGTATTTTAACCGGCTATATTTTGTTGACTCAAAGAGTTGTCTTTATTATTATCCACAAATAAATCATTATTTAATCTTCCAAGGAGGAAGTATGTGGGTACTCAGGTCAATCCTGGTTCTGATAATAATTGCGGTAATAGTCGGCTTCGCCCTCTATAACAGCGGGCCGGATCAGTCCGTTGATATTGATTTGATTTGGGCTCAGCGCTATGATGTGCCGGTAATTACGATTGTTTTCTGGGCTTTCGTGATCGGCGCGCTGGTTTCATGGCTGCTGTTTATATCCGTATATTTAAAGCAGTCGAATCAGATCAGGGAGGCAAACCGCGCTGTCAAGGGATTGCAGACAGAGGTTACGGCATTGCGCAACAGGCCGATCGAGGAGTCCAAGGATTTGCTGAAAAATAAGACCGACCTGCGGGAGTAAAGTATGGACACAATTATAATAATATTTTTGCTGGCGGTAGTCGCCCTGATTTTTATTTACGTTTACTACGATCGCTACAAAAGGGAGAAAAAAGGAAAAGATCCGACCCGGTATATCGAGGGTCTCCAGGCACTGCTGAACGGTCAGGAAGAACTGGCTTTCAGCCGGTTTCGTGACGTTATTGCCGAAGACAGCGAGAATATCGATGCCTATATCAGGATCGGAAACATCCTTCGCAAGTACGGCAAGGCTGATAAGGCGCTGCAGGTTCACAAGGATTTGACCCTGAGGCATGGTCTTTCGGGTAATGATAAGAAGATGATTTTGCAGGCCATGGCCGAGGATTTTATCGGCCTTAAGGATACCGAATCGGCGGGCTCCGCTCTCCGGGAGCTTCTGGCCGGTGACGGCCATAATCGCTGGGCCGCGGAAAAACTTCTGGATGTGTATTCTCAGATTGAGGACTGGGAGAGGGCCTATGAGGTCAAGGAGATATTGCTCCGACTCAATGGCAGTAAATCAAAGACGGGGCTGGCCATATATAAGTATTTGCAGGGCGTCAAGCTGTTCGATGACCGGGAATTTCATAAATCCCGACTGCTTTTCAAGGAGGCCATCAATCTGGACAGTACCTGTACTCCCGCCTATGTCTATATCGGCGATTCATATCTTGCCGAAAACCGTCTTGATGATGCCGCGGCCATCTGGCGCCGCATGACCAAGACGATTCCCAATGAGTCCCATCATGTCCTGGGCCGGTTAAAAAAGGTCCTTTTTGATCTGGGATATTTCGGAGAGATCGAGACGGTCTGCAATGAAATTCTGTTAGCATCGCCAAAAAATATCGATGCCCGCCTGACACTGGCCGATTATTTTTTCAAAAAGGGTGAATACGGCGAAGCCGCCGAGCATCTGGGAATCGCTATCGATGAACATCCGGATTCTTTCCTGCCCGTGCTGGAACTGGCCAAAGTATATCTGGTGACCGGCGAGAAGAAAAAACTGAGCGAATTGCTTCACAAGCTGGAAGGTCAGCGGGATGCCATCGAAAATCAGTATCATTGTTCGCGCTGCGGACATAAAGTCAAAACCAAAAAATGGCTCTGTCCTTCATGCAAGGCAGTCGATAGTTTCGTGATGTAAAATGCGCCCGTTAATTCTGATATCATTTTTGTGGCTTGTTTTTTACAATGTATCGTCCGCCGAAATAATCGATCTGATAAAACAGGGCCGACTTGATGAAGCGCGGCAGGAAGTCGCCGCCGCTTCCACCGCCTCACGGCGCGACGGGACTCTCTTGTATTATCAGGCTATTCTGGAGCAGGACGGGATTAAATCATTTCAATTTCTTGAGGCGGCCTTCAAGGCCGAAGTCGCCCCTCGCTTTCTTGAGGATGATATTTACCTGATGGCGCTGTATTATCTGGCTGATGGAAATTTGTCGAAAGTGGCTTCGACGGCCGAGGCATACCTGCAGCGCTGGGAATCGGGTCGGTTCCGCTCGGAGATGCAGCGTCTGGCGGCGGCCGCTTATGCCCGGCTGGACCGGGAGGAGTCGGCCAAAAAACTTCTCAACCGGCTGATTAATGAAAATGAGGGCAAGCAGTTCGGTTATGCAGGGAAACTGGATCTGGCCTATCAGGCCTACCGGAAGAAAAATTATGTCGAGGCGCAGAATATATGCCGCAAACTAAGACAGGTCGAATTCGATGATGTCGCGGCCCCGGCTCTATACCTGCTGTCATCTTATTCCATCGAGCAGAAGAGAATCGATGACGCCATTCTTTATTATAATATTTTGCGCGAGGGCTTTCCACATGCCGTCGGCCGCGATGATTTAATCGATCGGTTCGGCAACTTCGAGAGTGTCGGCAGCGACCGGCAGGCCGAGGAAATGACCGGGACCGTTTATTCGGTACAGGTCGGTGTTTTTTCTCTCAAAGAAAATGCCAAAAAGCTTGCCGATCGCATGAAGCAGTACGGGGAAAAGGTCGAGATAAGCGATAAAATTGTCTCCGAAAAGAAATATTATGTGGTTTACGTGGGACGTTTCGGGTCTTCGCAGGATGCCATGTCCTTCAAATCCCGCCTTGAAATATCGGAAAACGAAGCCTTTCAAGTTGTAGCGCGATGAAATCATCATCTTCATCCGGCGGCTCCATCACGCCGCTAATGCGTCAGTACAATAAAATCAAGGCCCAATATCCGGATAAAATACTCTTTTTCCGGATGGGTGATTTCTATGAGATGTTCGGTGACGATGCTGTCAAAGCGGCCCCGATTCTCAATATCGCCCTGACGTCGCGCGGGCATATCAACGGTGAGAAAATTCCTCTGGCCGGGGTCCCGCATCACAGTGCCGATAAATACCTGGCCCGGCTCCTGGAGGCCGGGGAGAAGGTTGTTATTGTCGAACAGACCGAAGACCCCAGGCAGGCCAAGGGGGTGGTCAAGCGCGAGGTGGTTGAAATCCTGACGCCGGGTACGGCGACAATAGAAGGAGTGGTCGATGAAACCGATCATCTTTATCTGCTGTCGCTGTATCCGAACGGGAGCGATGCCGGGCTGGCATATGTCGATCTTTTGAGCGGAAGATTTCTGCTCGAAGAGGGCCGGTATGAAAATATTTTTGAGAAAATAAGGGTTTTGTCGCCACAGGAGGTCATCTACCCGCAGGTTGGTGAAGAGGACGATTTAATAGCGAAACTTAGGAAAGACAGTTCGGTCCGGCTGACCGGTTATGAGGAGTGGAATTTTGAGTACAAGACGGCGGTCCGAGAATTGTGCGAGTTTTTTGACGTCAGCACGCTGGATGGGTTCGGCGTCGCCGACAAAAAGCTGGGATTGACCGCCGCCGGCGCCATATACCGATACCTCAGGGAAAACAATCGAACGCGGCTGGATCATATCAGACGCCTTACCGAGGCGCAGTCGGATGATTACATGACGCTCGATTACAACACCATCCGGAACCTGGAGCTGGTCAGAAACCTGTCCGAAAACAGTGAGCGTGATTCGCTTTTTCATGCCGTGAACCGGACTTCAACGGCAGGCGGCGCCCGGCGCTTGAAGGAAAATATTCTGCGCCCGTACAAAAAGCTTGGGCCGATTTTGCACCGCCAGCAGGGAGTAAAGGAATTATATCATGCCCGCGATCTGGCCCTGGATTTATCATTAATGCTGAAGAGGCTGCCCGATCTGGAGCGGCTGGCCGGACGCCTGGGCATGAGGAAAATCAATCCGCGGCAATTGGCCTCCATAAAGGATGGGTTGTCTATCGGAACCGAGATCCTGGCCAGAATGAAGGAACTGAGGACGGAGGTTTTCAGCAATATTGTTTCCACTTATCCGGCCTCGGATGATCTTATCAGGCTCATTGTTGAGGCGCTGGTTGATGAACCGCCGCTGACCGCCAACAAGGGGAGTATCTTAAGGCGCGGATTTTCGGAGGAACTGGACGGCCTGAAGGATTCAATCCGCGACGCCCGGGATTATATTGCATCCCTCCAGAAAACGGAACGGGAAAGAACCGGAATAACCTCATTGAAGGTCGGGTTCAATAAGGTTTTCGGTTATTATATCGAAGTCACCCGAACCCATCAGGATAAGGTTCCTTCCGATTATATCCGCAAACAGACGCTGGTCAATGCCGAGCGGTTCATTACGCAGAAATTAAAGGAAAAAGAAGAATTGATTCTTGCCGCTGAGGAAAAAATATTCAGTCTTGAAGAGAGACTGTACAATGAACTGACCGACCGTGTGGCCGAATGGATGGGAAATATTCTTATGGCGGCCGATTACCTTTCCGAAATTGATCTGGTGGCTTCGCTAAGTAATCTGGCGGCGGAGAAGATGTATTGTTGTCCCGAATTGAAGGAAGACGGCGCGCTGGAAATAATTGAGGGGCGTCATCCGGTCATTGAGGATCTTTTGCCGCCCGGCAGCTTTATTGCCAATGATGTGAATCTGGCGGTCGATGACGACCGCATCATGGTTTTGACCGGTCCGAATATGTCGGGCAAATCGACCTATCTGCGCCAGAACGGCCTGATTGTCATCCTGGCCCAGATCGGTTCATTTGTCCCCGCCGAGTCGGCCGTGATCGGGCTGGTCGATCGTGTTTTTACCCGGGTTGGTGCCATAGATAATCTGGCCCGAGGGCAGTCGACTTTTCTGGTGGAGATGATCGAATCATCGAATATTCTCCACAACGCCACCGAACGGTCGCTGATTTTGCTTGATGAAGTCGGACGGGGAACGTCGACTTTTGACGGGTTGTCGATCGCCTGGTCGGTGGTGGAATATATCAATGAAAATATCAGGGCCCGGACCATTTTCGCGACGCATTATCATGAGTTGACCGGCATGGCGGACATTTATGAGCGGATATTCAACTGCCAGGTGGCGGTCAAACGATGGGAAGATCAGATTATCTTTTTGCATAAAATCATTCCCGGCGGTTGTGATGATTCATATGGTATCGAGGTGGCCCGTCTGGCGGGAATTCCACGCAAGGCAATTACCCGTTCCAAGGAGCTTCTCAAGCTGCTCGAGTCGGGCAAATTCTCGCAATCACAACTGGCAAAAGGAATTCATAAGACCATCAATCAAAGATCACTTTTCGATATAACTCCGTCACCGGTGGAGGAAGAATTGAAAAAGATAGATCTTAATAATACAACGCCGATAGACGCCCTGCGTATATTGAATAAATTGAAAGAGATTTTGGGTGATGAGTAATCGGGCACAAACGGACAAGCGCTGGATAAGACCGCTTCCGGAGCGGCTGATAAACAAGATAGCCGCCGGTGAAGTCATTGAACGGCCGTCGGCCGTTCTCAAGGAACTGGTGGAAAATTCTTTCGACGCCGGCGCATCGAGAATCGATGTCATCATCGAGAAGTCGGGAACGAAACTTATATCGGTCATCGACAACGGCTGCGGGATAAGCGCCGAGCAGGTGGAAATTGCTTTCTCGCGTCATGCGACCAGCAAGATTTCGAATTTCGATGATCTGGAGAACCTTCGCAGTTTTGGTTTTCGGGGCGAAGCGTTGCCGTCGATCGGCTCGGTTGCCAAGGTGCGGATGATTACGCGGACGGCGGATTCCGATGTCGGCACGGAAATTATAATAGAAGGCGGCGTGGTCCAGAGTGTCAAGCCGGCGGCGGCGCCGATCGGAACAAAAGTGGAGGTGGCGGATCTGTTCTTCAATACCCCGGCAAGACGGAAGTTCCTTAAGGCGGAAAACACCGAGGCCCGACATCTGACCCGCAATGCCATGGCGCTGGCGTTGAGCGCCCCCGACGTTATTTTCACTTATCGCCTCAACGGACGCCCGGTTTTTTCGCTCGATGAAAATTATTCGAATTTGAAAGCGCGGGTAGCCAAGCTTTTATTGAGTCAAAATGACGACCGCCTGATTGAAATCGAAGCCGAGACCGAAATTATGAATGTTGACGGGTATCTCGGCTATCCGGAAAGTGTCCGGCAGAATCAGTATGGATTGTTCATTTTTATCAATAATCGGTATATCAGGTCACAAACGATGGTGCATGCCGTGACCGCCGGGTATGGGGAAATGCTTCCCCGCGGGAATTATCCGGTCGGAGCGATTTTTCTGCATATTGATCCGGCCAGAGTCGATGTCAATGTTCACCCGACCAAAGCGGAAGTGCGCCTGTCCGAAGAACGGCAGGTTCATGATATTCTGTATCATGCGGTGAAACGATCCTTGCACCAAACTGAAGGTGTCAATGCTCCGGGAATTTCGATGGAGACTTTATCACCGGGACGGGCAATTTCGAAGGGTGAGGCTTTCCGCCGTGCCAGCGCCTTTGAGCCGCAAAGGCAAACGGAGCCGTCGGAAGCGATTCTCAGGAAATTATACGGTCATCATGATATTATGCCGGTGGCTTCGGATGACGGCCCCCCGGTTCAAAGCGATAAATCCGCGGCTCCGGGAGTAGCGCTGAAGGCTGATGATATTGAATCGGGTAATATTGTCTTTATGGGAAGTCTGACCGATTTGTACCTGATTTTCAAGGCGGGCGATCAGCTTTTCATTGTCGATCAGCACACGGCGCACGAAAGAGTTTTGTATGAAGAACATTTGAAGGCCATCGATTCGGGCGGAACGGTCTCGCAGAATCTTCTTTTCCCCGTCAATATCGAACTCTCGCCCGACCGGTATCTGCTTTATGAGGAATCATCCGAGCTTCTGAATAAAGCCGGTTTTGTGGCGGAACCGTTCGGAAGCAATACAGTGATGCTGTCGGGGGTACCGGGAGCACTGTCAAAAAAATCTCCGGAAAGGATATTTAATGGCATTCTCGAGGATATCGAAGAATTGCGAAAAGCAGGCCAGGAATTGAAAAAGGCGGTAGTTCAGTCAATCGCCTGCCGCGGCGCGATCATGTCCGGCGATCGTCTCGGCAGCCAGGAGGCCCTGACGCTGCTGAAAAGGCTGCTGATGACCGAAAACCAGCATTCCTGCCCGCATGGCCGACCGACCATTCTGAAGATCACCAAAGACGAGCTTGATGTCAAATTCAAGAGAAAATAAGCCGGTCATTCCTGTCATCACCGGCCCGACCGCGTCAGGGAAGACCGGTGTTGCCCTTCGACTTCTGGAACAATTCTCCGATATCCCGATAATTTCAGCCGATTCGAGGCAAATTTACAAATATCTCAATATCGGGACCGACAAGCCCGAAGTTTCCCTGCTGCAGAAATATGAATTTCACCTGGTCGATTTCGTTGAGCCGGGAGATCGTTATACCGCGTTTGATTTTGCCGATGACGCCCGGCGATTGATCGGAAGCGCCCTGGCAGGAAATAAGATTCCTTTGATATGCGGCGGGACCGGGCTGTATCTCAGGGCGCTGACCGAGGGCATCGTGGAAATACCGGATGATGATCTGAGCATCAGGACAAGATTGGAAGAGGACGCAGTCGAAAAGGGGCCGGAGTATCTGTTTGAAAGACTGCGGGCCGTTGATCCCCTCGAGGCGCGCAAGACCCATCCTCATAATATCAAGCGGATTATTCGGGCGCTGGAGATATTTGAGCTGACCGGGCGCTCAAAATCGGCGATAATTGCCGCCGGGAATAAAAAATATGATGATTATTTATATCGAATTTTATGTCTTTTGCCACCAAGAGAGGTGTTATATAGTAAAATAAATAAGCGGGTGGATGAGATGATTGCGGGGGGACTGGTTGAGGAAGTCGAAGATTTGATCAAAATGGGGCGGCGCCCAAATGTGGAGAAAGTTAATGTTATCGGCTACGCGGAGCTTTTCAGGTATTTTGATAATGAACTTTCTCTTGATTCGGCCGTCAATCTTATTAAGCAAAACAGCCGGCGATTTGCCAAAAGGCAGATTACCTGGTTTCGGGGAATGGACGATATAGAGTATATGTCCGGAGCCGATGAAACGTATGAGGTTGTAAAGGCTATTTTTGAAAACAGGGAAAAATAAACTTGACATAGATTTCCTTATTTTCATATATATATCAATAAGTTAGGTGGGCGACCAGTTAAGTCTGACGGTAAATAGGACGATAATTATTGTCATGGAAGACCAAAAACACTTGGGGTAAAAGTTATGTCTAAATCTTTGTCTGCATCTTTGATTTTCATTTTTCTGGGAATTCTGTTGATTTCCTGCACAAATCCAAACCTTAAAAATCCCCAGATCGACGGAAATAAAATTCCTGACAAAATGAATACTGATGAAATCGAATATGGGAATGTCACCGACGTCGAAAATGAGATCGTGCTGGATCGCATTGGCGACAATCCGTTCGTGACGGATGATTCGACTGGTGTCGCCGCAGAAGATATGACGGTTGCGGTTGATGATTATATCTGGAGAGAATTAACAATCGCCAACGAATATTACACGATGGGATTGACGGCCAATCAGGAAACAGCATGGGAAGAGGCGCAATATTATTTCGAAAAAAGTTTATCCATTCTCGGTCAGCTCGATATCGACGCCGAATCCGACACGTTATCACCGGAATCGGTCAAATACAACCGTCTTCTGGCCGACATCGTAACCAACTACAGGACGACTTTATTATCGCTTGGGCATCTTCCGGGCGATATATCTCCCGATGTCCTGATTGCGCGGTTTTCGGAAATTAACAATATCAAGATAGATTCATCGGAGTTCAAACGGCTCGAGCAGTACGCCGAGGAGAAGATATCTTACAACGTGCCGGTTGTTCTCAACGATCGGGTAAAAAAGAGTATTCTTTATTATCAAACCGTCGCTCGCGACGCCATCGAGAGATATCTGTCCCGTTCGACCAAATATCTCCCGATGATTGACAGTGTTTTTACCGAGTACGGAATACCCACTGACCTGAAGTACCTGGCGATGGTGGAATCGGGGTACAATCCTCATGCATATTCATGGGCAAGGGCCATGGGTCTCTGGCAGTTTATAGCCTCGACCGGCCGTCTCTATAATATGAATCGTAGCTGGTGGTATGATGAGCGCAAGGACCCGATCAAGGCAACCGAATCTGCGGCGCGGTTTTTGAAAGATCTCTATAAGCAATTCGGAAGCTGGGAACTGGCCCTGGCCGCTTATAATGGCGGACCCGGGCGGGTCAGCCGAACTATTAAAAAACAGAATACCAACGATTTCTGGAAGTTGAACCTGCGAAAACAAACGGAAGACTATGTGCCGTTTTTTATGGCGGCGACCATGATCAGCAAGGACCCTGAAAAGTTCGGCTTTTCCGATATCGATTATGCCGATAGATGGGAGTATGAAGAAGTCCTTATCGACCGTTGTCTTGATCTTAAGACCATTGCCGAGGCTATCGGCTGTTCGATAGAGGAAATCCAGGAACACAACCCGGAGCTTCTTCGCCGTTTCACACCTCCGAATAAGAACAAATATAATCTGCGTCTGCCGAAAGGCTACAAGAATAAATTCCTCGCTGTCTATGACAAGATACCATCATCGAAAGAAACAAGTTTTGTCCGTCACGAGATAAGGAAGGGCGAGACTATTTCGACAATTGCCAGCAAATACGGCGTTTCGCAATACGCCATACTGGAAGCCAACAATCTCAGCAACAGATCGAAAATTTATGCGGGCAAGAGTCTGATTGTACCGATCCCGAACGACCGCGAATACGCCCGCCAGAGCAAGAATGATTATGATGCCCAAGGCAACGTTTATGCGGTTCGTTCCGGCGATACGGTTTGGGATATTGCCCGGGCCTTCGGAACCACCCCCGAAAAGATCAGGCGACTGAACGGCCTGGATCGAAACTCCAGAATCTATGTCGGTCAGAAATTAGCGATTTTTGAAGGCAGCGGATCGAATACTTATTCGCAAAAAAATAATAATTCCGGGTCCGGAACATACACGGTCAAAAAGGGTGATACCTTGTGGGAAATTGCCCGCAAATATGGTATGACAACCGGTGAGCTGAGATCCCTCAACAGTATGGGTAAGAACAGCCAGATTTATCCCGGCCAGAAACTGGTTGTGAGAGAAGGTGCTTCCGGCGGCGGTTATACGCTTTATACGGTAAAAAGGGGTGATACCCTTTCCGGAATAGCCACCCTTTTCAATACTACCGTATCGAGGATAATGGCTTGGAACGATGTCTCCAGTCCGGAGAAACTGAGAGCCGGGATCAAGCTAAAAATCTATTCTAATTAAGGGAATAATTATGGCACGCAAAAGGGATGTTGTTATAGCCGTAATCATTATCTTCACTTTTGTTATAGCGATCGGTTTTTTCGGCTTGATGTTCCTCGGGGCATATTATGCCGATGACGGCGTCGATCTGGGAGGATTCAGGGAAAAGATTGCAGTAGTAGAAGTTTACGGCGGGATATATGAATCAGCCTCGATTATTCGTCAGCTGAAAAAATGGGGCGAATCCAACAGCATCAGGGCAATCATTCTTCACATAGATTCTCCGGGAGGCGCGGTCGCGCCGTCACAGGAAATTTATGAGGAGATTTTGCGGGTCAGAAATGAAGATAGCAAGCCGGTGATTGTGGCGATGTCGTCGGTGGCCGCCTCGGGCGGCTATTTAATAGCCTGCGCGGCCGATAAAATCATGGCCAATCCGGGCACAATGACCGGATCGATCGGCGTTATCATTCAATTTCCGACGATCGGTAAACTTCTTGATAAGATCGGTGTCAGCTATGAAACGGTCAAATCGGGCGAACTCAAAGATGTCGGGGCCTTTAACAAAGCCATGACAGAGAATGAACGAAAAATGCTGACTTCCATGATTACCGATACTTATGAGCAGTTTGTCGATGTGGTCAGTGAGGGCCGCGGGATAGAGCGGGAAGAGGTCTATAAAATAGCCGATGGTTCGATTTTCAGCGGCCGTCAGGCGCTGGCTCTCAAGCTGGTCGACACTCTTGGTGGCTTTGAGGATGCGGTTCGGCTGGCAGCCGATATGGCCGGAATCGAGGGAAAACCCAGACTGGTCAGGGAAGTCAAGCCAAAGCCGGGCTTTTTCGATATTCTGGGCTCCCTGGCGGGAAATGTTCGGGAATATGCCGCGGGCGAGGTCGGCGGCCCCCGCGTAATGTATTTATATTAAATTAATAAAAACTATTGACTTACGAATAATCATTTTGTAATTTCAGTATCAGCTCCTAGTTAGCTTAAGTAAAAATAAACAATCGGGGACGGGGGAACTGAAGTGCTGGGTTGGAGAAAATAGTTGTTAAAAATAAACCAGCAAGAGAAGAGGGAGGATAAAAGATGACCAAGGCAGATCTGGTGGAAAAGGTTGCCGAAAGAACCGGGCTGACCCGGACAGATGTTGCCGTTGTCGTTGATGCTTTCCTGGATACCGTCAAAAAGTCGATGGAGACCGGAAACAATATCGAAATCCGCGGCTTTGGGACTTTCAAGGTTAAACTGAGAAAAGAACGTAAGGCGAGAAATCCACGGACAGGCGATGTAGTTCCTGTTCCCGGAAGAAAAGTGCCGGTGTTTAAACCGTCAAATGAATTCAAAAACATGATTGTGAAATTGCCCGTATAGCTTGTATGCTCATGCTGTTATGGAGGTTTAATGCCAAGCGGTAAGAAGAGAAAACGTCAGAAAATTAAAACGCACAAACGGAAAAAACGCAGAAGAGCCGATCGTCATAAAAAGAAAAAAAGATAATTGACTCTTAAGGTTTCTACGCCTGACATTAAGTATAGTGAGGAAAACAGTTCCGGTAGATTTGGAACTGTTTTCCTTGTTTAATTCAGGTTCGTAAAAAAAATCCCCGCACAGTTTCCGGCCCGCATCAAATCTCATTGATATTCAATGGATTAAAGCAGGCAAATTCCTTTTGTTAAAGGGGCGGTTAAGGGCATCGATATTGCTATTATGTTTATCGATGAAAAGCCGCCGTATGTACATAATTATATTTGTAATCGTCATCGTCCTGCACCTTGCCTCAGGAAAGGCCGCCGGCGCCGACCTGTACGACATTAAGCTCAATGATGATAACACGATCAGCGACCAATATCAGCCGCGTATCGCTTCGGGGCGCAATGGAGACATGGTTGTCGTCTGGACCGATAAGAGAAACGGCGAATCGGATATTTATTATCAAATAATAGATACCTCCGGAATAAAAGACGGCGCCAATCGGAAACTGAATGATGACATAAATTCCTCGATACAGATGGAGCCGGCTGTCGCGGCCTTTTCTTCGGGTCATTATTTATCGGTCTGGAAGGATTATCGCAACGGCGAATATCCCTTTGGCCCCAATATATATGCGTCAATTATGGATAGTTCAGGTTTTGAAAATAACTTTAATGTCACCACCGAACTTACCAATGTTATTTGTGAATCCCCCGATGCGGCGGTCCTGAAGAGCGGCTCAGCGGTTGTCGTCTGGGCCGATTATCGCAATAATAACTGGGATATATATGGCCGTCGAATTTCTTCGGCCGGCGCGCCGATCGGCAGCAGTTTTAAAATCAACAGCGAAACAATCGTCTCCCAGCAGCATTCACCGCATGTAGCGGCGCTTGGCGGCGGCGGTTTTGTGGTGGTCTGGTATGATAACAGACTGGGCAATGATGATATATTTTTCCAGCGATTCGATTCGCTGGCCGCAGCGGTCGGCGGGAATATCAGGGCTGGCGATGACCTGACCGGCGCCAAGCAGGCATTTCCCGATGTCGCGGCGGACGGGCGCGGACGCTTTTATGTCGGCTGGATCGACTGGCGAAACGGCGTTTATCCGGCCAATCCGGATGTCTATCTAAGACGATTCGATTCGACCGGAACCGCTCTGGCGCTTTCCAGAAAAGTCAACGGCAATGACAACGGCCGAACGCAGCGCGACGTTGCCCTCTGCGCCGATTATTTGGGAAATGTGGCGGTGGTCTGGGCCGATTCGGTATCGGGTCAGTATGATATCATGGCACAAATTATCGATCATAATGGATTATCCAGCGGCAGTAATTTCCTTGTCCATGAAAACATCGACGGCCGTCAGCTTCAACCCGATGTGGCCACGGATGGATATAAGCTGCTGTTTACGTGGGCCGATTACCGTGCCGGTAATTTCGACGTATATCTCACCATCAAAAATTTTAATAATCCGGGATTGATTCCCGTGCCGGCGAGCCTTGCTTTCGTCATGGAGGAGGGGGGAAGCCTGCCCGCTTCACAGACCGCCACTCTGAGCAACAACGGGCTGGGAACCATTAACTGGTCGGCGGTCGCCGAAACGGATTGGCTGAGTGTCACACCATCAACAGGCATAACACCGGCCAATATCGAAATATCAATTGCCGCCGACACCTTGTCATACGGTACTTATACCGGTGAAATAAAGCTTATTGATAATGATGCAGGCGACTCCTCACGGGCCGTTTCGGTCGCGCTGACGGTCACCGCGCCGTTGCTGGAATTAAGTCCTGATACGGTACGATTCAGAATACTCCAGAAGCTTGGTGATCCCGAACCGCAGCCGATTGTTATCGACAATTCCGGAAGCGGTGTTTTGACCTGGAACGCGTCCGAAAGTGTCTCGTGGATGTCACTTGATGCCACCAACGGAACACAAGGTGAAACACTTTTTGTCAATATCAGCACCGCTGATTTAATACCGGGAGATAATTCGGCGGCGGTGGAATTTATATCTTCGGAGGCGGCCAATTCTCCCGAGACGGTCTGGGTATATGCCGAGCTTTTGGACGGCTTATCCTGTATTGATCCGGTTCCCGATTCATTTATATTTAATGCCACGGCGGGCGCAACGCTCAATGGGCTGACCCGGATTCAAAACTCCGGCGATGGAAGTCTTGGCTGGACAGCTATTCCGGCTGACAACTGGATCGATATTGACCGGGCAAGCGGCAGTGATAATGACACCATAAATATTACAATCGAAACTTCAACGCTCGCAACCGGTTATCATCACTCCGGTTTAAGCATTATCGACAGTGCTTCATTCAATGTGGAAGTATTTATACCGATCGATATTTTCCTGTCCTCTTCGGACACGGTACAATTCATGAATACCAATGTCATGCCCGGCCTGACCGGCCTGGTACCGGTATATTTGACACTGAGTTCGGCGGCCAGGGGCGGCTATGTGCCGTTCGGATACGACAGCAGTACCGCCGCTTTGGATTCAATTGTTATTAATGAATCCAACCTGCCGGATTTCGTTACCTATTACACCTCGGTGCAAACAGGCGGAACCGGGGAATTCGGCTTTCGTGTCGCCGACTCGGTTCTGAATGACAGTACCATCCCGGCCGGCACCTACCATATTGCCGATATATTTTTTACGGCCGGCGAAAGCGATGCCTTCAATGTTATCGACACCGTTTATTCGGACAGTTCCGGCAGTTATATTCTTGGTGAATCATCAATCAAGCAGGTTCCGAAAGTCATTTCGGGAACCATGATGATCGGCAATCCGACCGATGTGCCGGATGATCACGATGCCGTTCTTCCGAGGCAAATATCGCTTGGACAAAATTATCCCAACCCGTTCAATCTGAGGACCGTTATTGAAATAAGTCTGCCAAGAACCGAGCATGTTGAAATAAACGTCTATAATATTCTTGGTCAGGAAGTGGTGGTTCTCCATAATGATGTCCTGTCAGCCGGAAGGCACAAACTGGTCTGGGATGGCTCGCTTAAAGGGGGCGAAACGGCGCCGAGCGGAATTTATTTTTACAAAATGACCGCGAGCGAGTCTTCACAAGTGCGCAAAATGGCTCTGATCAAGTAGAATCAGGGTCATTTAATTTCCTCGATTTCCGAATGCGAATTTCCCCGGACTTGACTGATTCTCAGTCGGGATCCTTTTTCCGCTCCGAAGAAACTCAATATAATCCCGTATCATGCAACTTTTTTGGCTTAATCCCGTCAGATAAAGTAAAGGAACTCTATTACTAATCAATAGGAGTAAGCGGCATGAAAACCGTAGTAATTTCCCTGGGCGCTTTAATGGGGTTGTTGATACTGTCCGCAGTGGCCATGGCCGACGAAGGGCAGCTTTACGGCAAAATTTATACGGTTGATGATGAGGTTCTGGAAGGTTTCATTCGCTGGGACAAGAATGAGGCATCCTGGTGTGATCTCCTTGATGGAACCAAAGAGCTGGAGGGCAAGAAATACCGGAAATATCGCCGGCGTGATAATGACCGGAGGGATAGGTCGGTAAAGATATTCGGTATGACCATTTACAGCGAAGGTGACAATATCTGGAGTTTCACCAGCGCTGAAGCTGGTATCAGAATGGGCCATATCGCCAAATTGTCTCCGGCCGGGGACAACACCGTCATGCTTGAATTGAAATCGGGTGAGGAAGTGGAACTGAGCGGCGGTTCCGGCGATATCGGCGAAGACAACCGGGAAATACTTATTGATGATCTCAAAGAGGGTATTATCGAGATATACTGGGATGAGATCGATCATATCGAGTTTATGAACGCCCCCAAAAAAGAGTCGGCATTCGGAAAAAGACTTTACGGCACCCTGACCACCCGGCGGGGAGAGACATTCAGCGGCTATATCGGCTGGGATATGGATGAAACCTTCGACGGCGATATTCTCGACGGGCGGGAAGGCCGCCGCAAAAGAAAAATCGAATTCAGTAATATTGCTTCTATCGAGAGAAGGTCATCGAGTTCAGCGGAAGTGACACTGAAAAACGGCAAGACGATGGAGATGGATGACTCGAATGATATCGACAGCGGCAATCGCGGGATTGTTATTTCCGATTTAAAATTGGGATCGGTGAGAGTCAACTGGGACGGGTTTGACAGGCTGGATTTTTCGGAACCTCCGGGCAATATGACCTATAATGATTTCGACGGCGGCAAGAAGCTGCATGGCACGGTTATTACCGAGGGCGGCGAGAAGTACGCCGGTAATATTGTCTGGGATTCCGACGAAGAATTTACCTGGGAGATTCTGAACGGCGATATGCGCGATGTGGAATTCGACATCGAATTCGGCATGATTAAAGCGATCGAAAAGATGTCGTCGCGGACAAGTATGGTGACACTCAAGGACGGCCGGACCTTTAAGCTGAGAGGCTCCAACGATGTTGACAGCGACAATAAAGGCATCATTGTCATGGACGGTCGTGATGAAATAGTTGTCGACTGGGATGATTTTGAATCGGTTGAATTCGATCAGTAGAATCTTATTCGTCCGATAAAAAAGGGGCAGAAAAATTTAGAGAGTTTTCTTTGGCTGGATCCAGAGGGGATTAAGTTGGACCCAGGGATCTCAAAGAAGAACTCTCTTTTTCATTATCATAATAAATTAGATACTTCGAGTTGTCAAGAAAAAGTCGAGTGTCCCGGCATATTTTTGCTTCTTTTTGAAGCAGTCATCCTTATTTCCTTTACTCCCGGGCTGTCGACTATATTTTTAGTGTTGGCTATTGTTAATAGCTTATTTAACAATGTATTAACATATGTTACATCAAATTATGGTTTAAAGCAAAAGAGCCGGTGTGTTACCTGCAATAAAAAAGCCCGCCATAAGGCGGGCTTTTTAAATTGCTGCAGAGAAATTATAATTTAGAGGCCGCTTCCTCTTCGTAATGTGTCTTCAATTCGTTCAGATCAACCAGATGCTCTTCAGCGCCGCCGACAATCAATTTTGCTTTCGGGTTAGTTTTGGCAACTTTGACAAACTTGGCCCAGTTGGCAATGACCTGATCGATTTTATCCTTGTCCTCCTGATATTCGGTCTCATATGAGATAGCCATGTTATAAAGAGTGAGATAATTATCCGGGCTGATATTGGCCGCTTTCTGGAACATTTTGTAAGCATCAAGATTCTTGTTCTGATTCTGATAGATCTGTCCGAGGCTGTTATAGGCATTGAAATAGTCAGGCTTCAGGCTGATGGTTTGATTATAGGCCGCAATGGCATCGGGATACTTCTTGAGATTCTGGTAGCCCTTTCCAAGCAGATATAACGAAAGATAATCGTCCTTAACACTTTCAGTGTACTTGGCCATATTTTCCACCAGCGCCGGCCAGTTACTTTGTTTGTGATAGATCAATCCCAAATCCTTATAGACCTCGACGTAATCGCTTTTGATTTCGAGGGCTTTTTTGTAAGCCTGTTCGCTCTCGAGATATTTTTTCTGTTTGTAATAGGTCCTGCCCAGATTGGCCCAGGCGTCAGGATTGCCGGGGGCAACTTCGGTAGCCTTCTTGAATTGGGTCACGGCTTCGTTGAGATTATTACCTCCAAAATAGATCGAGCCCAGATTGATGTAGGCATCGATAAACTGGGGGTCCTCTTTGATGGCCTGCTTATACTCGTTGACGGCCAGCGAGTCATTACCTTCTTTTTGCAGGGTCAAAGCGGAATTAAAGAAACTCTTGGCTTTTTCCGGGTCACCGGAGAAAGCAGATGAAGCCAGCAATGTCAGGCCGAAAACGACTGCAAGGAAAAGAAATAAATATTTTTTTCCAGACCGGGCATGTGCATTCATCAAACAACTCCTTTCCTATTTATTATATTCTACAATTATTCGCTCATAAGTTTGCAGGAAATTCCAACAAGCCTAAGACGACTGATCAGAGCTTTCCGTTTATCTCGGGATATTTCACGGCCAATATTCGCGCTGCCAGAACTGCCGCGTTTTTGGCTCCCGCCTTGCCGATTCCCATGGTCGCCACCGGCACTCCGGATGGCATCTGTGCTATCGCCAGGAGGGCATCCAGTCCGTCGAGTGAGGCCGGAAGCGGCACCCCGATAACCGGCAGCCTGGTCCGGGCGGCAACCACACCGGGCAGGGCGGCGGCCATTCCGGCCATACATATGACAACTTCAAAGCCGTTGGCGGCGGCGTTCTTAGCCAGATCATCCGTCTTGTCCGGTTCGCGATGCGCCGATGATATTTCCAGGCTGTTTTCGATTCCGTAGCCATCCAGCATTTTCTGACATTCTTCGGCGTACACCATATCAGATTTGGAACCGATTAAAATCAAAACCTTTGGCATAACTTATATCCCTACATTGACATGTGTATGTGCCCGGAAACCAATATCACTCCTGAAATACATTCCATCAAATTTGATTCTTTCGATCAGACCGTAAGCTTTCGAAAGCGCCGCCGGGAGATCTTTGTCAACCGCGGTAACTCCCATAACGCGTCCGCCTTCAGTAACCCAATTTTTCCCTTCTCTTCTGGTTCCGGCATGGAACAGATAGCATTTCCTGTCGCTGTAATTCCTTAAACCAAAAATTCGCTTCTGAGTTTCATATTTTCCGGGATAACCTTTGGAAGCGAGCACGACGCAGACTGCCGCGCCGGGCACCCAGTCCAGATCGTCGATTATGGATAGGTTTCCATCGGCGATGGCGATAAAGATGTCGGCCAGGTCCGAATTGAGCAGCGGCAGGACCGCCTGTGTTTCCGGATCGCCGAAACGGCAGTTGAATTCGATAACTTTCGGGCCGGATTCGGTCAGCATCAAACCGGCGTATAAAACACCCTTGTAATTCCGCCCTTCTTTTTCGAGGCCGGAAATGGTTCGTTCGAGGATATGTTCTTTGATCATGGTCAAAATGGTATCCTCGACAAACGGAACCGGGCAATAAGCGCCCATGCCGCCCGTATTGGGGCCGGTATCGCCTTCGCCGATTTGCTTATGATCCTGTGACGTAAGCATCATTTTAATATTTTTGCCGTCGGTGAAGGCCATGACCGAAAGTTCCTGCCCTTTGAGGAAAGTCTCCACGACAACTTTATTTCCGGCTTCGCCAAAAATCTTTTTTACCATCATCTTATCGATGGTCTCGGCCGCTTCGTCATGACTGTGAACGACCACGGCGCCTTTTCCGGCCGCCAGGCCGCTGGCCTTGATTACGACCGGCATCGCTGCCGAGCGGATAAATGAGATGGCTTCGGAAGCTTCGGTAAAAATCTGAAAAGGGGCGGTTGGGATATGATATTTTCTCATAAACTCCTTGGCAAAAGCCTTGGAGCCTTCGATTTCGGCCGCCAGTTGCGACGGGCCGAAAATGCGCAGGCCGCGTTTTTGAAATTCATCGACAATGCCAAGGGTAAGAGGAAGTTCCGGGCCGACGACGGTTAAGTCGATATGGTGATTTTCAGCAAAATTGGCCAGGCCTTTGATATCATCAGCCTTGATATTGATCGAATTGGCGAGCAGGCTGATACCGGCATTGCCGGGAGCGGCGTAGATTTTTCCCACCAATCGGGATTGTTTTAGTTTCCAGACGAGCGTATGTTCCCGCCCGCCGGAACCAACGACAAGTATTTTCATCATAGTAATTTAATCCTTAAAATCTTATAAACCAGAATTATAACAAATATTTTCTTTTTTTCAATACTTTTTTAAATATGGGATGAAAGTAGATGTCGGGCAGAACCAATATCACATATCAAGGAAACAGGGGCGTTTCCGATAAATTAACTTGACATCTGAACAAATGTGCAGTAGCTTTTGTTTGGAGAAATTAAGTTGAAATCAGTGGTTTTCAAATACAAGGAGTCAATATGGTCAGAGAATCATTGACCCGAAGGCAGCGGGAGATTCTGGAGTATATCGAAAATATGATCGGTGAGGTCGGCAAATCGCCGACTATCCGGGAAATCGGGCTGAAGTTCAATATCAGTTCCACGAACGGTGTCCGGGCGCATTTGGAAGCTTTGATAAAGAAGGGGTATATCCGTCGGCAGGAATTGATTTCGCGCGGAATCGAGCTGGTGCGGGCCTTGTCCGGGCCGGTCCGGAAAGTGCCGCTGGTAGGTGCTGTTCCGGCCGGTAATCCGATTGATGCGATCGAGAATGTCGAAGGGGAATTTGCCGTCGATACCAGTTTTCTGCCGTCCGGTGAAACATTCACTCTACGGGTTCAGGGCGATTCGATGAAAAATGCCGGAATTTTCGACGGTGATTATGTTCTGGTCAAGAAGCAGAAGGATGCCGAGCCGGGTGATATCGTGGTGGCTATAATCGGCGAAGAGGCGACGGTCAAACGGTATCAGCCGAAGAGCGGGCGGATTATTCTCAAACCGGAAAACGATGCTTATGAGCCGATCGTGGTGGACCGCAATTCGCCGCAGTTCCAGATTGCCGGGAAAGTGGTCGGATTGATGCGGAGGCTGCCATGAGGCGGGCGATGGTCTGGATGTTTTTGATCTTGCTGATGCCGATCAGTTTCGACACGGTAGTGGGTCTGATCATGCGGATGGTGTGAGGGTGATTTGGAATAAGTTATTAAATATGATAAAATAACAATGAATCTCAAACCAAAGTTATATTCAATAGGGAATACGGTTGTGTCTGACACCTGTATTTGGTGTGGCGAGAAAAGTAATTTGAGTAAGTCCCACCTTATCCCTCAATTCTTGGGAGGATGGTTTCAACCGAAAATTTCGTGTGATCAATGTAACAATTTTTTAGGGAGTAAAATAGAAGTAAGGGCAAAAGATAATGCTTTTATAACTGCAGCTATGGTAAGGCTTGGGTTAGCAAATGAAGAAGTTGCGTATAGGAATTTAAAGAAAATTGATGCGGAGAATGAAGTAGAAGTTGACTTTAAAGGAAGTGTAGCTATTCCTAGAATTAAATGGTTGGATGAAAAAACCTTAATAGCTTCCAATATGAAATCAAAACAAATAAGAATTGGCAAAATTAAAAAAAATATCCGGATATTCCAACAAAACCACTCGAGGATTTTTTTAATGATACGGATAAAACTGAATTTAGATATGATAATATTGTAATTTCCAAAAGAGATTACTTAACAAAAAAGACTATAATTAAAATGGAAGGAACTCGAGATCCAGACTTTAAATTTATCTTTAAAATGTTATATGAATTTATGTGTTTGCGTAATTTTTTATTGATTCCAAGTCTGAGAAATTCGTTAAGAAGATTTATTTCTGTCGATAATAGTAGCACGGAAAATCGCATAAAAATCGATGATGAATTGAAAAATTATATTTTTTCCAATACAGCTAATAATTTTAGATTTTGTGAAAAACTTGAAGACATTCCTTTTGATAAGTGTCATTATTTCATACTGAGATTATCTTGTGATAATATTCTATACATAGAAGTCACTTTATTTGGTCTAATAAGGAATTTTTTTATTATTGATAAATGGAAAGATGAATATGATTTTTATTCAAGTCTGCTTGATCGTGTTTTTTTATTTACCATGGATAGGCATGAATTGCAACCATTTATGTATCCCAATCTAAATTCAAAGGATCACCTTTTATGGGTAGATGGAATGGTGAAGGTAAAGTGGTATAAAAGCAAGTAAGTGTAGGTCAGGAGTCTTGCACTCCTGACATTGTTAAAAAAATTGGAGACAGATATTAAGGTCCTGATATGTCAAAATTACACCGTTATTATGAAAAAGGACATACTTATTTCGTAACTTGCGTTACTTATGAGCGCATACCGATTCTTGTTGAAAACGAAAATGAATTATGGCGAGCTTTTGATTTTATAAAAAATCAAATGGCGTTTGAATTAAAAGCCTGGGTTATAATTCCCGACCATTTCCATTTGATCATCCGACCTATTGAACATAATCTCTCTGAGATTATGAAAGGAATAAAGTTGAAATTTGCCGGGGCTTATAGATCTATCAATGGACTGAAATGCGGTCGGGTTTGGCAGAATCGTTTTTGGGATCATATTATTCGTGATCAGAGAGATATGAATAGCCATATTGATTATATACATTATAACCCGGTTAAACATGGTTTGGTGAAAAGCCCATTTGATTACAAAAGTACATCGATACAAAAATATTTGGAGGAAGGGTTTTACCAGGCAGACTGGGGTACGAGAGGGCCTGTTGATATTCAAGGAGAATTTGGGGAGTAGTGGATGTCAGGTTTTGAAAGTAAATTGAGGATATAAAAGATGTCAGGAGTGCAAGACTCCTGACCTACAAATTTTCTGATGCAAATGTAGATTTTAAATGGTTGAGAATGAAAAATTAAATATTGTCAGGAGCGCCCTTCGTCTCTCAGGGTCATCGACAAGGCTCTGATCTTGCCCTGTTTTATTGGACAATTAAATAAGGTTGTTGGTTTAACCGTTCGAAGTCAACCGGGCTGAGATAATTCAGCGTAGAATGACGACGAA
>PGXB01000020.1 GCA_002838945.1 candidate division Zixibacteria bacterium HGW-Zixibacteria-1 | reverse complement strand
TCGAATCCCATTGCCGTCGCTTCATGACTGATCTCCTTTGTGAAATCAGCCACAAGATACTCTCTTAACAATCCTTGTCAATTAATGGGGAGCAGTATAAGGGACACCGCGATCTGAAACGTATCGCGTGGCACATTGTTACTACCATCCCCGAAATGGCCGAGCGGACAGGATTAAAGCTCGACGGTCCCAAAGCTGATGCCCCGATGCCCGATACGATCGAGGAAATCAGGGAAGCTTATGACGAGATCGCCACTTCTTTCGGCGAGCAAGTCGAAAAGGACTGGTCCGACGCCGACCTGATGAAAGAAGACGATATGTATGGCCAGCAGTGGAAACGGGCCAAGTCGCTTATGGTTATTATTGATCACGAAATTCACCACCGCGGGCAGATGACGGTCCTGATGCGCCAGGCCGGACTGAAGGTCCCCGGAACCTTTGGACCGTCCAAAGAGGAATGGGCCAATTACGGTGCTCCGCCGCCCGAAATATAGGGTTTCGGAAAGATTTTAAGACGGCTATTGTGCAGTTAAGTTGTTGAAAGATAATGATAAAGATGCCCGGAAGTAGAAACCTCCACAGGAATTAATTCTTCGGAAACATTTTGAGTATAAACTTTTGTTATAAACTGTCGAAAGTAAACTAAAATTATTTTCGATTTGCCGGGCAAAAATTGAAAATTTTGCTTGCAAATTCTGCAATTATTATTTTTTATCAGTCGCTGCCATCTGGCATAAATGACTTTGATGGAGGTTAAAAATGGTCTGCGAATTCTGTGGCGAAGAATTTGACGGCAAGGCCGTTAGACAGGCGGGACAGGTCTTCTGTTCTATCGAATGTGCCGACATGGCCGCCGAGGTGGGTTCGGATGATGAAGAATACTACGAAGAGGACGAACTTGATTTAAGTCCGACCGACGAAGAAGAAGTGTACTGATCCGATTTACCTGATAGTAAACAGATGATCTCCTTCCATAACGGAAGGAGATTTTTTTTATTCGCGGGAAATCTTTAATATTTCGTACTTGATGATACCGGCCGGGACCTTGACCTCCAATACATCACCGACCGCTTTACCAAGCAGAGCGGCGCCGATGGGGGACTTGATGGAGATAATATCATTGTCAAGATCTGTTTCTTCCTGCGGCGCAAGCGTATATTCGATTTCCTCGCCGTCATCAAGATCTTTGACCAGCACCTTGGCAAACAGGTAAGCTTTGTCGCTGGGAATATTATCAGTATTGATCGACTGGACCCGGCTGAGCTTGTCTTCCAGTTCGGCAATTTTTCTTTCGATATGCACCTGGGCCTCTTTGGCGGCGTGATACTCGGCATTTTCCGATAAATCGCCCATTTCTCTGGCCCGCTTTATTTCAGCGACGATCGTCGGGCGCTCCACCGTCTTCAACTGCTTGAGTTCCTGCTCAAGCTTTAGAAGCCCTTCTCTTGATAAAAAAATCGGTTGATTGTCCATATATCTTATATATACTGCATTTCCCGCCAAAAATCAACTTATCATATTATTCAATAGCAAAGAGCAGCCTTTACCGACTACACTGTTTGAACTGTCTTAAGTGTTTCCGAAAGCCATAATAGGTCCCAAGGGGTGACCGGCGTTCTTCACTCTTAATGCCAAAAGTACCTTCAACGAAGGTCGAAAAAAGGGTTTGAGAATTGCAAATGATGTTCCCGGCCGGGGTACTGTGAGCACCGCCTCAATCTCTAAATTATGGGTATTATAAAAACCGGCGATGGCGCCACTATTACCATACTGCTCATGTTATTTTCGAAAAATTTTCCGGGAAGGGGCGGGATATTTTTTCCCAAAATCATGGCGATCACACCATCCCTATAATCTTAAGTTGTTACTATTCAAGAGATTGTTGGCGGCCCTCAATTCGGCATCCGCTTTGCCATAACAGTTTGCGAGAATGGATTTTGAAAACATGGGAAGGTGAAAATGAGAAAGCTTTTATTACTGTCGTTTCTGGTTTTTATTCTGGTGGCTATAAACTGGTTTAAACCCGGTTTCTGCCAGACATTATCCGACCAGGAGTTACTTGAAAAGTACCGCGAATTCGGCCAGCAAAAAGGCGCCGCGGATAATTCTTACACTACTCCGGAAATCTTCGGTGACCAGCCGACTTCGGCCGGTCCCGCCGACAGCAGTTCAGAATTTATTTCGGGAGATCTTCCTGAAATGAAAGAAGCTCTCGGGGCAAAAGACAAGGAATTGAAGCCGTTTGGAAATGATTTATTCCTGACGCCGTCCGAACTGTCGCCGCCCTCAGAAGTGGCCGATTTGTCCGAGTACATTCTTGGCCCCGGCGACAATATTATTATTTACCTGTGGGGCAAAGTCGAAAAGGAATACAACCTGACGGTGGACCGGCAGGGCAAAGTGTTTATTCCGAAAGTCGGCGAAGTGGTCGTCTGGGGACAGGCCATGAGTGAATTCGAAAATAATGTCACCAAAAAGCTCCAAAATGTTTATACCGATTTTAAAGTGTCGGTGTCGCTTGGAAAAATACGCTCGATTCGCGTTTACCTCACCGGGGAGGTAAAAAAACCGGGAGCCTATACGGTCAGTTCGCTGACAACCCTGTTCAATGCGCTGTACCTGGCCGGCGGACCGAACGAACGCGGTTCCATGCGCAATATTCAGTTGATCCGCAATAATCGAATTGAAAGCAGACTCGATCTATACCAATTCCTGATAAAAGGTGACAGCCGCTGCGATGTTCGACTGGCCTCGGGTGATGCTATTTTTATTCCGGTTTCCGGGCCGAGAGTGTCAATTGACGGCGAAGTCAAACGCCCCGCCATCTATGAATTGATCGGAGGCGAAAAGGTCGGCAGTCTGCTTGAACTGGCGGGCGGACCAACCGCCGAAGCCTATCTCGATCGAATCATGCTGGACCGGATTTCTCCGGAAGACGAACGCCAGGTGATTGATTTGAATATGAATCAAAACAATGGCAATATCGATGATATGGAACTGGCCGACGGCGACGTTCTGACCGTTTTTTCAGTTTATGATATGAAACAAAATATTGTTTCGATTGCAGGGATGGTCAAACATCCGGGGCAATTCGAACGAACCGACTCCACGACCCTTAAAACGCTTGTCGATCGGGGGGAGTTGCTGCCTCAGGATGTTTTTCTCGGCCGGGCTAATCTGTTTCGCCGATACCCGGACCGCAGAATAGACATTATCCCGGTTGATCTGAATGAAGTTATGGCCGGGAGATATGATCTGGCTCTGCACGACCTCGATTCGCTGCATATATACAGTATCGATGAAGTAAAGCGCCGGGAATATGTTTATATCGACGGTGAAATAAAAAGGCCGGGGAAGTTCCTGCTATATGACAATATGACCGTATCCGACCTGATTTTTCTGGCCGGTGATTTCAATAAAAACGCCTATCAACTTGGCCTGGAAGTGGCCCGAACGGACAGTCTCGGGCGGGTTTCGTTGCTTAATATTGATCTATCCGATTCAGCCAGCCACTCATTTGCGCTCCATGAGGACGATCGGGTTTTTGTGCGCAAACTGCCCGACTGGTTCATGCATCGCATCGTTACCATCGAAGGCGAAGTGCAGTTTCCCGGTCAATATGCCCTGCGTTCGAAAAATGAGACACTCTATGAGCTGATACAGCGAGCCGGCGGTTTTACCGATAATGCTTTTCCCGGCGGGACGATCTTCAAGCGGCAATCGATTGCGGAAAATCTGGAAAGACAAAATGTCCCCGCCATAATAGCCAATTCCCAGCCTTTGAAGGAAGATTCGCTCGGCAACATCAGAAAAATCAACCTGGTTGATTTCAACCCGGATGGGGTTAACAGGATTATAATCGACATGGACAAGCTGTTCGCCACCGGCGGCAGCGAGGGCAATATCAAGCTCCAGCGGAATGACTATATTTATATTCCGGAGTCACCGACCGGCATCTCGGTTATGGGTGCGGTCGGCTCGAATGGAACCATCAGATATTTACCCGGAAAAAATGTCAAGTATTATGTGGAGCGAGCCGGAAATTTCACCAACCAGGCATACAAAAAAGGGACGCAGCTAATCAAGGCCGACGGTCAGGTTTTTGCCAAAGGCGGAACGCTGAAGAAAAAAGTCGAACTTGGCGACGTGATTGTAGTCCCGACAGAAATCAAGAAAGATCGCGACTGGTTGAAGGCCGCTTCCAGCACGATATCGATAATCGGAGGGATAGTAACCTCAGCGTTTGTTATTTCCCGACTGTGAGTAAATGAATTAACCCATTCTCACCTTCCAAGGTGCCGCCCGGTCATTAACCTTTCTCGCCGGGCGGCAATTTTTTTGCCGCGGAATATCCTTCTTATCAGGGCGGAAATATTTTCTGAAATTATGGTCGGTAATCCTCCAATCATACCTGATTTCGATAATTTGTCTCACTTAATATATTGTGATACAGCAACTTGCCGATTGTGTGCAAATCTTTTCCTCCCCGGCATCAACCTTGCAATTATCCACAATCAGGAAGGATGAGAATGAGAGGAAGAGATGAAACTCGATTTACATGTTCACACCAATCACTCGTTTGACGGGCGGATTGATGTCGAGACACTGTTGAAGACCGCCAAAGAAGCCGGTCTTGATGCTGTCGCCATAACCGACCATGACACCATGTCGGCGGTCGGCCTTACGAAAAAGAATTCAGGCGGGGTGACGGTCATACCCGGTATGGAAATCACGGCCGCAGGCGGTATGCATATAATCGGGCTGTTTTTGACCGATGAAATAGTCTCCCGCGAAATTGATGATGTCATTGATGAAATACATCAGCAGGGCGGCCTGGTGATGATTCCGCATCCGTACCGTCCCGGTACCGGCCTGATGGATATCAAGGAAGAGCGGGGCGAACTGAGTGGCGAGCAGGCGGCGCATATTTTATCCAAGGCCGACCTGATCGAGGCATTCAATTACCGCTGCCGGCCCGAAACCCTGATAAGTACCGATCGATTCCTGAGTTTTTATCCTGACATTGCCCAAACTTCCGGAAGCGACGCCCATTTCGATCATGAAATCGGCAAGGCTTATGTTGATCTGGAGAATGTCCAATCGAGTGCCCTTGATGACATAAAAGAGGCCCTGTTGTACTCGCCCCGGCTGCTTCGATATGAAGCATATACCGAGCAGGGGAAACCGGAAGCCAGAACGGCCAAAATCAAGGGTCGCAAAAAATCATTGATAATAAGAACGAGGGATCTGATCCCCCGTTATGTCCGAAAATCGATAGAGGCCATCTACCGGAAATCGTCAACGATGTTGCAGCCGGTAAGGAAAGATAAGATTTCTTCGGGATCAAAATGAGCTGATGGGAAGAACCTTAAACAGGAGCCGATGCCATGGAAGGTGTAAACGGCACAACGAGGGATTCAGAACGAAAAGCCAACCTTAAGGATCAAGTTCGATCGAACGGCCAGGTTGCAGAACATATTCACCGGCTCATCAGGAGCGACCGGTTCCATTTTATCTCCGAAAAATCAAATGATGATTTGAAAGAGCGTCTGGCTCGTTATTCCGGCCTGCCCGAAGAGTACCTTCGAATCTGCCCCGATTTCAACCGAGCCATAGACAATATCGTGCAGGCTCTTTGTCATCCCGGAAAACAGGTCATTATTTGCGGCCCGGATGAACATGGGCTGGTGCTGCGACTGGAAAATTATGGAATGGAAGTCATTTCACATCTGGGTGCAACACCTTTCAGCGCCGATGTGGATGGAATCCTGGGACTTATTTCAGACGACACCCGATTGATCTGTCTCGATCAGCCCAACGCTCTGACCGGCACAGTGTACAGCCGCTATGAAATTGAGATGCTGTTGAATGCCTCGAAAAATGTTTCTCTTTTACTCAACGAATCGTTCTACGAGTATTTCGGTTCGGATGCCGCCGGTCTTGCGGCAAGCTATGATAATCTGATAATTCTCAGAAATGTACAGGTATCGATTCCCGAGAATGAATTTTCGCTTAACTATATCCTGTCCGGCCACCGAACAATGTCGAGGCTGGAAAAATTTGCGGTCGAAGAGCCCCCGATGTTCATGAAGAAGCTGTCAGGTCCGGCAGTGCTGAACATCATGTCAAAAAGCGAAACTATGGCGGATAATATCCATGAGGCGATGATATATCTTTCGGTCAGGCTGTGCAGTCTGGGAATATCCTGTCGATTGACTCCGGCTGATTTTGTCATAGTCAGGGCGATCAATCCAGATGAAGTGGCTTCCGTTCTGAATGAAGCCGGTCTTAAGGCGCGATCATTGAGCCATTTGCCTCAACTTGAAAATTATTTGCAGATCACCGTCAGTGATGACGCCGCGGCACATGGCGCGGTCGATCTGCTTGAAAAAATGCCTCGGTATTATTTTAAGGAACGACCTTCCGGCCGGCAGCGCCTGACACTGCGACGGCCAACAGAACCGGGCGCGGAACAAATCGAGACGACCCAAGGGAATTTAACCGTTCAAAATCGGTGATGGAAACAGCGAGCCATGATACAGGAAAAACACATACCCCTCGACCGGATTAAAGATATGTCGGCTGAAGACGAAAATAGTCCTGAAGGGGTAAATTTAAAAGGGGTTGATTATTTTATGAATTTGACTGCAGATGATTGCAGTGAAAAGCCTGTACCAGCCCGACATCCTCGAACAAAGACATCCAAGAATCAGGCCGAAAGAGTTATTTTGAGCCGTTTTCGACTTGAATTAATCATTTACCGGTTGTCCGCAGTCGGTCTCATGATTTCGGTTTTTGCATTGATAAATATACAGGGCCAATCACCGCTCGGTACTCCGTACGGTCTGATGGCAGCCGGTGCAATGGCGGCAATTTATCTTCTGTCATCACTGCGGCTGCCGATACTGAATCTGGTTCCACTGAGACATCAGCGGACCGATTATCACCGTTTCTGGTCGCGGGAGCTAAGATTTGTATTGCTGGCGACATTTACGGTGTTTTTTGCAGGTATGGATCTTCCAGTCACTGCCTTCGGATTGTTTCTTGGCGTCAATCTGGCTGTTCAAATCGCCCTCTTCATTTTGTGGCGATGGTACAATCTTCGTGATTCCCGAATGCAGAACTTCAGACCGGCGTCAAAATCGGAAAAAAATGTAATCATTTTCGGAGCCGGCGAACGGGGGAAACGAGCGGCCGATATTTTTCTGAAATATCCCGATTTAAACATTCGTGTCCTCGGTTTTGTCGATTTTCATAAAAGCGGCCTCTGGCGGTATCGTGATGTCCCGCTGATGGGCCGGGTGGATCAACTCGATCGAATAATCAACAATAACCAGGTTGATGCGGTTATCATGGCGCCGGAACCCGAAGATTATCCGGCCAGCCAGGATGTTTTCGATCTTGTCGAAAATATGGGTGTCAATATTTATGTCCCGCCCTTCATCTATAACCGAAAAATATCGTCCTGCTGTGCCTCATCGATAAACGGGCAGTCGATGCTTCTTTATCAGCCGATCAAGCAGGGCGTGCCCGAAAAGATACTTAAAAATATTATGGATAAAGCCGGCGCCCTGGCCGGCCTGATTATTTCCGCGCCGATACTCCTGATCTCGATCATTGCCATCAAGCTTGACTCGCGCGGTCCGATTCTTTTCAAACAGAAACGCTCCGGCCTCAACGGCCGGGTGTTCGAAATGCTGAAACTTCGGACAATGGTCAATGATGCCGAACGGCAGAAGCATGAGTTGCAGCATCTGAATGAAATGACGGGGCCGGTGTTCAAGATAAAGGATGATCCGCGTGTCACGCGGGTTGGAAGAATCCTTCGGAAATTTTCCATCGATGAGTTTCCGCAATTCATAAATGTATTGAAGGGCGATATGTCCCTGGTCGGGCCGCGGCCGCCGCTTCCGGCGGAAGTTGCCCAGTATGAGCCGTGGCAGCGCCGCAGACTCTCGGTCAAGCCGGGCGCAACCTGCCTGTGGCAGATAAACGGCCGCAACCATATCGATTTCGAGGAATGGACAAGATTGGATCTGCAATATATAGACCAGTGGTCTTTGAAGGAAGATGCCCGGATTTTGCTGAAGACCCTGCCGGCGGTGCTTAGAGGCGACGGGGCCTCATGATTGCATCCAATCGGCATAGGACAGCCGATGAGATCAAAAAGAATATTAGCAATTTGGATAACTCTCTTTTTTGCATCTTTCCTTGATTCACCGGGAGCCGTCTTTCTCCCGGTGAATCAACCGGAATATCAATTTATTTATGATCTGAGCCGTCGCGCCGAAATTGCCGGCCGGCATCATGATTATTTCTTCAGCGTGGCGCCATATAACCTTGAAAAAGCGAATCCGAACTACCCGCTGTCAGGCTTGCTTTTCGGAACGGATAACAGCCATATCAGTACATTTGCCTTTTTTTCCGATGACTTCCGCTCCGCCAAAAATGAACGCGCCCGGAGCTATGAATCAATTCGGGGCGGTGTCATTGCCCGCCCGCATGATCGGATCTTTGTTTACACTAATTTCCTGCTTGATGAAAAGATGCATGGTGACCCCGGCTATACGGGCAAAAAATGGCGCGGTCTGGCCGGAGAAATCGAAAACAGCTTCATTGCATATAATGCCGGGAATCTTGATATTCTGCTTGGAAGATTCTCATCCTGTTGGGGCCCGGCCGCTCAATCGCTGATATTTTCATCGACGGCCCGGCCGATGGATGCCCTCAGCTTTCGCTTCCAATGGAAAAAAATTCTTTTTACTTATCAATTCGGCAAGTTGAGCCGCACCGATACTTCGGGCGCTTTCGATAACCGCTTTTTTGCCGGACATCGTATCGACTTCCGGCCGCTCGGCAATCTTCGGATCGGGCTTTTTGAAACAGTCGTGTTCGGCGGGCCGGGGCGGACCGTCGATCTGACATATTTAAATCCGATTATGTTCTATCATGCCGTGCAGTTAAACGAAAATGTCGATGATAACACTTTTCTCGGATTTGATTTCGACTGGTATATCAACAACCGTCATAAATTGTACGGGCAGTTGATGGTCGATGACATACAGGTGGATAATGAAGCGGTCGGCGATCAGGAGCCGGATGAAATCGGGTATCAGATCGGCTTTCATTCGATTGATCTATTCCGGCGTTTCGATATCCGGGTCGAGTATTTGAAAATCACCAACCGGACATACAACCAGAAACAGCCGCGCAATCGCTATGAAAACAGGGGAGCGCTGATAGGCCATGCTTTCGGCCCCGATGGCGACCGGCTGGAAGTGGCAATTACCCGCTGGTTTGGTATCGATCAGAGATGCTCGCTTGATTTATCTTATCAGCGCAAAGGCGAGGGCCGATATAACGATATCTGGACCGAGCCCTGGGAAGATTATAACGGCGACTACACCGAGCCGTTTCCGACGGGTGTGATCGAAAAACGTCTTAAATCATCATTGCAGGCAGCCGGTTTCTGCAAGGATCTCGCCTTTGTCAATTTTGAAGCGGGGCTGGAACATATCGAAAATTTCGACAATATATCAGGTGAAAACCGGACGGTCCCCTTTGTGAACCTGAGATTTTCACTCATTTTCCACCATCTTCTTAAAATCGATTGAGTCTTTACCGATCAGCTGGAACCTTATCTCCGCTTTCTCTGTTGTATCAGGGACAATGCGAGTCCATATTATTATATTTAAGCTGACTTTTTTGTTAATATTGATTCAAACGGCGGGCTGTTCGTCGGACAAGGCGCAAGGGGAATCAAAAATGAGAAATTTGACCGATAACATAAGCGACTATAAATTCACCAATCATTTGATTAACGAAAGCTCACCCTATCTGCTTCAGCATGCTCACAACCCGGTCAACTGGTACCCGTGGGGTGAAGAGGCCCTGACCAGGGCCATGTCCGAGGATAAACCTATTTTTCTGTCGATCGGTTATGCCGCCTGCCACTGGTGCCATGTCATGGAGCATGAATCATTTGAAAACGAAGAAGTCGCCCGAATCCTGAATGAAAATTTCATAGCCATAAAAGTCGACCGCGAGCAGCGGCCCGATTTGGATCAGATATATATGGCGGCCACAATGGCGCTGACCGGCTCAGGCGGGTGGCCGATGTCGGTTTTTCTAACTTCCGATCTGAAACCGTTTTATGCCGGGACATATTTCCCTCTTCATGATGGCTATGGCCGGCCCGGGTTTCTGAGCCTGATTCAAAAGATTGCCGAGGCCTATAAAAATGACCGCGAAAACATCGAACAGTACTCAAAAGATTTTGTCGATAGGCTTCAGGCGGCCTATGATTCCAGTGGTGCAAGTATCCCTCTGAATAAAAATATCCCGGTAACCGCCGCCGAAGGTTTGATGCGAAATTATGACACGATAAATGGCGGGTTCGGAAATGCCCCCAAATTTCCGCATCCGATCGATCTGTCATTCCTGATGAAAGCTTATGCCGACAACAAAAACAAGGCCGTTCTGGAGGCGTTGGAGCACACGCTTCGGAAGATGGCCGATGGCGGCATATATGATCAGATCGGCGGTGGTTTTCACCGCTATGCGACCGATGCCCGCTGGCTGGTGCCGCATTTTGAGAAGATGCTTTACGATAACGCCATGCTGGCCGTGACTTACAGCGAGGCCTTCCAATTGACCGGTAATGAGTCGTATCGCAGGGTGGTCAGAGAAACCCTCGATTTCATGCTGCGCGAGATGCACCATCAAAACGGCGGCTTCTATTCCGCCCTTGATGCCGACAGCGAGGGCGAAGAAGGCAAATTTTATGTCTGGAATAAGGACGAAGTCGATTTATTGCTGGGCGAGCGTTCGGAGATGTTCTGCAAGTATTATAATATTACGAAACAGGGTAATTTCGAAAACAACAGCAATATTCCCAATATTGATTCATCTTCAAAGAAGTATCGTGAAGAATCCGGGTTTTCCGACGAACAGTTCGAACAAATGTTGGAAGATGGCAAAAAAATTCTTTTTAACAAACGTTCCGGGCGCGTGCGACCGTTTACCGATGACAAAATACTGACATCCTGGAATGGTCTGGCAATATCGGGTTTTGCCCGCGGTTATCAGATAACGGGTGATGAAAAATACCGCGAGGCCGCTTTGAGCGCGGCCGCATTTATCAGGGATACTTTATATCGCAATGGGAAATTGATTCATTCTTATCGCGACGGCAAAGCCTCCGAAGGCATCTTTCTTGAAGACTACGCCTATTTGACGGCCGGGCTGATAGATCTATATGAAATTGTCCATGGCTATGAATGGATAGAATTTGCTTCAAAGCTTGCCCGCGATGCTGTCGTTGATTTCGCCGATGATGAAGGTAATTTCTATCTGGCCCCGACCAATCAGGCCGATCATTATATGCGCCCGAAGGATATCGCCGACGGCGCCCTGCCGGCCCCCGGCTCGATTATGATGCAGGTTTTACTGAAACTGTCGCAAATCACCGGCGATAAGTTCTTCCAGGAGCAGGCCGAGAAGGCGCTGGCGGCTGTTTCGGGCAATATTTCGGGAGCGCCCTATGGGATGATCTCGGCCGTAACCGCCCTCGATTACCTTATTTCGGACAAAATTGAACTGGTGTTGGTGGGCAAGGCGTATCGCCAGGATTTTCTTGATGAAATCTATAACCGTTATTTCCCTAATCGAATTATCGTGGTTTCCGACCGCGGTGAGGAGAAAATCGATCTTCTTGAGGGGAGAAGATCGATCGGGGAAACGGTTGCCTATGTCTGCATTAACTCCGCCTGCCTGCTTCCGGCTGCGAGCCCGGCGGAACTCAGAAAACAGTTGGAAAAGCTGTAATTTTCTGTAATTCAAGCTTTCGCTTGCCCCAAAAAAAGTCTATATTTTTCTGAATCGTTTTCAGTTAATTTTTATCTAACTAAGTGATAAACAATAAGGGATACCAATATGCTGGAAGCAAAATTGAAATGGAGCGGGGGGCTCAAATTTGACGGGACCTCGGCCTATGGATTGCCGATTTCAGCCGACGGTGCCAAAGTCGCCGGGGGCGGCGAACAGGGATACAAACCGACCGAACTGGTTATGTTTGGTCTGGCCGGCTGCACCGGCATGGATGTGGTCAAAATACTCGAGAAAATGCGCCAGAACCTGACCGGGCTGGAAATCGAGGTCAAGGCTTTTCAGCCCGAACAATATCCCAAACCCTTTCACAAGATCGAAGTGAAATATATCCTCCGCGGCAAAAATCTGGACCGCAATAAGGTCGAACAGGCGATAACTCTTTCTGAGGAGAAATACTGCGCGGTCAGTCTGACTTTAAAGGGTGTCGCCAATATTAAAACGAGCATTGAAATAATCGAGGAGTGAAAATGGATAAACTGGCATACACGGTCAAAAGCAAAAAGCCATTTGATGAAATATCGATCCTTATTGGCAAAGCTGTCCCCGAGCACAAATTCCGGGTGCTGGCAGTGCATAATGTCCAGGAGACACTGGCCGAAAAAGGATTTGAAATCGGCCCGATGAAAATTTTCGAAGTCTGTAACGCCGCTTTCGCCTACAAAGCGATAAAGAGCGATGTCAATGTGGCGATGTTCATGCCCTGCAAAATCGTGGTGCGCGAGGAAAAAGGCGGCACCGTTATGACGTTGGTGCGTCCGTCGATGATCGCGGAAATGCTTCCTGATTCGGGACTCGATGATCTCGCCATCGATGTCGAGAAACAGCTTTCGGGCATAATTGATGAAATTAAATAAAAAGCTCTTTGTCAAAATGGGCTCCGGTCTTATATTGGGAGGGCTGGCCGGAATCGGCGTCAGTTACCTTTATTCACATCTCGGCGCCACGTGACCGCTGATGTGCAACACCATGGTTGCGATGGTGTTGGGGATGATAGCCGGTACGGTTATGTCGGTTGGTGGAGCTAAATAAAATGCCGTTGTACGAATATAATTGTTTGGAATGCAGTGATAAATTCGAGGAACTGGTTTCCTCGATGGATACTATAGTAAAGTGCCCGAAATGCGGCTCGGATAAAACCGTCAAGCAGTTCTCGACTTTCGCCTCGAACGCCATCAAAGGCGATGCCTGCGGGACCTGCAAACCATCGGTCGGTTTTGGCTGAGCTTCATGTAAGTAGCGGACCAGTCGGCCCGCATAGTTATGTTGGTGATGAGCTATTTCCGATCAATCATAATTCTGGCCATAGTGGTTGTCATTGTCGGCAGTTGCGGCGATGATTACAAAACCCCGGCCGATATTAAGGGCACCGTCGCCTGGCTCGATGCCAAATCGGCCCTTCCGGTGTTTCCCTTCGGAACCAATCCGATTTATATGTTCATTTACTCCGAACGGAGTCAGCCGTGCAAGGCCATGATGGACAATATTTTTTCAAGGCCGGAAATTGTCAAGTACATGAACCGGCATTTCAGCAGTATCGCGATCATTCCGGAGGAATTGGATACGGTCAAGTTTCTCGGACAAACCCTGACTAAGATCGAATTACTTAATGCCCTCAGGGTCGATGGGCTGCCGTCGCACTATTTCTTCGACAAAGCCGGCGATCTGGTCGGCGCGCGAACCGGGTACATTCAATTGGTCGAATTCAAACAGCTTTTGAAATATATGGCCGAAGGATATGTCGCCAAGTATGATTTCGGCACCTTCCAGTCAATGCCTGAAGCCGAGATGGATACGGTCCTCGGAAAGTTCTAATCTTTCTTTCTCGCCACCACCGCGATCCGGCCGCTCTTTCTGTCCGGCTTGCGTAATTTGAACGCCTTATAAAATCCTTTGATCTCAAAACCGGCGCTTTTAAGAAGCCTTTGTATAACACTGTTGGGATAGGCTCGCTCGGTATGCAGTTCCTCGGTCCGTTCCCAATGACGGCCCTTTTTGGTAAAGAACACCGCCCTCAAAGTAGCCATCGGTTCGCCTTCGTGCAATTTGGCTTTCCAGACCCAGGCCAGATCATCCCGGACACCGGCATTGGTCATTTTGGCCCAGACGGCTTTGAAACCGTGATATGTATTCATGTCGAAAATGAAATAACCGCCCGGATTGAGATGCGCGGCGACCCGCACAAAACACTCTTTGAGATCGGCTTCGCTCAGCAGATAATTCAGGCTGTCGAAGTAGCAGGTGGCCAGGTCAAATTTTTTTAATTGGCGGCTCTTGCCTTCTTTGATAGACAATTTCGGCAAAACCTGACGCACGAAATCGATTTTGAGTTTCTTGCTCTTGGCCTTTTTCTGTGCCGCTTTCAGCATTTCCGGCGAGCCATCGACCCCGGTCACTTCAAGGCCGCGCTCGGCGAACATGGTTGCGGCGGTCCCGGTGCCGCAGCAAATCTCAAGAACATTTTGCGGGTCGTGGTTGAATTTTCGGAGAATCCGAAAAGTGTAGTCGATCATCCTGACCGCAAATCGATCCATATACATGCTGTCATAAAGCGCCGCCATATGCTGGTATGGTTTTTGTTTGGAAGCCATATTTATAGTGGAATTTAATATTGTTATTTTAAAAACACTATATTATTTTTGAAAAATGAAAAGCCCTGTGGATTCAAATATGAATAAGCTATATTTCGGCGACAATCTCGAAATAATGCAAAAATATATAAAAGACGAGAGTGTTGATCTGATTTACCTGGATCCGCCATTTAATTCCGATCGGGCATATAATGTTATTTTCAAAGATAAAACAGGGAAAAAATCAGCTTCCCAAATTCAAGCCTTTGAGGATACCTGGTACTGGAAGGAAGAAACCCAGGATGCTTTTGATGAAATAATGAACGGTTCTTACAGCGCAGAATTAAAAGATATGATGCGTTCATTCGTTGAGTTTATGGGTAGAAGTAATTTAATGGCATATTTGACAATGATGGCTATAAGACTTACAGAAATGCATAGGATTCTAAAATCAACGGGCTCGATTTACCTACATTGTGATCCCACAGCAAGTCACTATATAAAAATTCTGATGGATCATATTTTCGATATAAAAAATTTTAGGAATGAAATTATTTGGAGGCGTTCACAACCGAAATCACATATAAAAAATAGATTTTCAAACTCACATGATGTAATTCTCACCTATACAAAATCTCAATCTGCATATTTTAAACCGCTCTATATCGCACATGATCCCGAATATTTAAAAAAATTTTATAAATATATCGAAGAAGGCACAGGACGCAGATATAAGTTGGGTGATCTTACCAATCCTAATAAAAATCGGCCTAATCTGACATATGAATTTCCTCCAGGGAGTGGTAATATTCGAGTATGGCGGTGGACAAAGGAACGCATGCTGAAAGCATGGAAAGACGGAAGGGTTATATTGCAACCCAATAGCAAAATCATACGCGAAAAAGGATATTTGGACGAAATGTCGGGATCCTCCGTAACCGACCTATGGTCGGATATTGAGCATTTGCACGGATCACATAATGAATCGATGGGATATCCTACTCAGAAGCCAGTGGCGCTTTTGGAACGCATTATTGAATCTTCTTCAGAAGAAGGTGGTATGGTCTTGGATCCATTTTGCGGTTGCGGAACCGCCATTGCTGCGGCCGAAAAATTAGGTAGAAATTGGATTGGAATAGACATTACATTTCTAGCTATAGCATTAATAAAGAAAAGGATAAATGACCATTTCCCTGACGCCAAGTTTGAAGTTATTGGGGAGCCTAGATCATTGGAGGATGCTAGGGCGTTATTCAATCAATCACCATTCCAATTTGAAAGCTGGGCGGTTTCATTGATGGGCGGCCAACCATTTAAATCAACGGGTGGCGGCGATACTGGGATAGATGGTTTCCTATATTTTCATGATATTCATAAAAAATATTATCCAATCATAATAGAAGTAAAGGGTGGCAAATATCAACCCAAAGATATCAGAGCTTTAAAAGCCGTAATGGATAGAGAAAATGCCCCTCTAGGCGTATTAATTGCCCTTCATAAGCCGACAGGTGGAATGGAAAAGGAAGCCGCGGCATTGGGCAAATGGGAAGTTCCGGGCACCAATAGAAAATGTCCGGTACTTCAAATAGTTACGATTGAAGAATTATTTGCGGGTAAAGACCTTCGTTTACCTGACACAAGCAGCACCTTAAAGAAAGCGAAAAGGGAAATTCGCGAAAAAGAAAAACAGCAAAAATTTCTTTGAAAGGCAATTCTGTCTAATCTATCAAAATTCTTCCCTCCATTTTTATTAATATCATTTCCCTTGTTTCTTGTTGACAAACAGACACTTATACGATTTTCATTAGGGAACACCGATTTTCTCGAATAAGCAAATTATATCGAAAGTATATAATACAAATGTAGGGCACTATTATAAAGCCAAAAACAAACAAGTTTTGAATAGAAAGGAGCATATATGCCGACTATATTCTGGTTCTGGCTGGCTGCGGCGGTGATCTTCCTGATTATCGAGCTCTCGACGCCGACACTGGTCTTTGCCTGTTTTGTCATAGGTTCGATCGGAAGTGCCGTAACTTCGACCATGACCGATTCATACCTGATACAGGCCGGAGTATTTGCCGGGATTTCGATCATTCTGATACCGCTGACCCGTCCGCTGGCGAACAAACTCACCAAACCGTCGCCTCAGCTGACCAATGTCGATGCCATGGTCGGACGTCCCGGCCTGGTTATGAAGAAGATCGATCCGGCCAAGGATATCGGCCAGGTAAGGGTTGACGGGCAGGTCTGGCAGGCGGTCGCCAGCGAAGTTATTGAAGAAGGCGCCAAAATAAAGGTGGACAAAGTTATGGGCGCCCGTGTGTATGTTACTAAGGATGAATCATAAGGAAGGCAGGCACGCCCGTCACAGGCAGGCCTGTCGGAAAGGATGGATACAATGGATTTAACTCCTTTTTTCTTTGTCGGGGTTGTTATCGTTCTGGCCTTTATTCTCGGCGGTATGTCGATCAGGATTATCCGCCCCTTTGAGAAAGGGCTGGTGGAGCGGCTGGGCCGCTACCAGCGAACGCTTGGCTCCGGTCTCAACCTGATTGTGCCGTTTTTCGACACGGTGCAGAAGGTTGATATGCGGGAAATCGTTCTGGATGTCCCGCCGCAACTGGTGATAACAAAAGATAACGTCGGCGTGGAAGTGGACTGCATTATTTATTGTCAGGTAACCGATCCGGTCCGTTCCCGCTATGAAATATCGAATTATATCATGGCCTCGACCAAGTTGGCGCAGACCAATCTGCGTAATGTCATCGGCGAAATGGAACTCGACCAGTCACTCTCGTCGCGCGACCTGATCAATTCCCAGCTTCGTGATGTCCTCGATACCGCCACCGATAAGTGGGGTGTCAAGGTCAATCGTGTGGAAATCCAGCGCATCGATCCGCCGGTCGATATCACCGAAGCCATGAGCCGGCAGATGAAAGCCGAGCGCGAAAAACGTGCCGCCATCCTCGAAGCGGAAGGCCTCAAGCAAGCCGCAATTACCAAGGCGGAAGGTTACAGACAGTCGGCCATTCTGGAAGCGGAAGGTCAGGCTGAAGCGGTTCGCAAGAGAGCCGATGCCGAAAAATATCGCCAGATTGCGGTCGCCGAGGGTGAGGCCCAGGCCATTGGCAATGTTTTCACGGCGATTCATGCCGGAAAACCGGATAATGAGCTAATTACGCTGAAATACCTTGAGATGCTTCCCAAACTGGCCGAAGGTTCCGCCAATAAGCTGTTCCTGCCGTATGAAGCCAGCGGCATAATCAGCGCTTTGGCGGCAATGGTGGAAGGCATCAAAACCGATAAAACCGCGGTCCCGAAAGCATAATAGAATAATTGACTGATTAAGGCGGGATGTGAACATCCCGCTTTTTTATTTGTTATCCTGTTTACAAGTGTAAGTTATTTGGTTAAATTGAGCCCTGAAAGGGGTATATTGAAAAATGAATAAAGACAATGACAATGAGGTCCGGCATCCTGCTGTCGCCGGCGCGTTTTATCCGGCCGACCCGATGGCTCTAACCAAAATGCTGGCCGAATTTTTTGCCAAAGCCAAGAAGAAACCCCTTTCCGGACGACCGATAGCCATTATTGCGCCTCATGCCGGTTATGTCTATTCCGGCAAGACGGCGGCTATGGCCTACAAGCATCTCGAAGGGCAGCAATATGATGTTGTCGTCGTGATTTCACCGTCACATACTATTTTTTTCCAGGGGTCATCGGTCTATGACGGCGACGCTTATCAGACCCCGCTGGGAACGGTTGAAATAGATACCGAACTTTCCCGTAAAATCGGCTCCATGCATCCCTCGATCTATCTGTCAAACAAGGGCCATACCGGCGGATCGATTCGCGGCGAACATTCGCTCGAAGTGCAGCTTCCTTTTCTGCAACAGGTTCTCGGCAAATTCAAACTGGTCGCAATTGTCCTCGGCGATCAGGAGGAAGCCACCTGCCGGGTTCTGGGAGAGGTTCTGGCCTCGGCGCTGGGCGGATTAAACAGTCTTATTGTCGCCTCATCCGATCTCTCCCATTTTCATGAAGAAAAAGAGGCCCGCAAGCTGGATGGCCATATCCAGCGGGCGGTTGAAGAATATGATGCCGACAAATTATTGAATGCGCTGATGTCCGGCCGGGGAGAGGCCTGCGGCGGCGGCCCGATAGCCGCGGCTATTATTGCCTCCAAAAAGCTGGGTGGCGAGGAAGTCATCATCACCGGTTATTCCACCTCGGGCGAAACTACCAGTGATTTTTCCGAAGTAGTCGGCTATCTCTCTGCGCTGATTGTATCCAGCAAAGCGGTGCCGAAACGGGATACCGCCATGGGCAGTCCGGCTAAAAAGAAATATCAGGGGCTGGTGAAGGAAGACAAGGAGTATCTTCTCAAGCTGGCCAAAGATGCCGTGGTTGCCGCGATGAATAAAGAAAAATTCAGTGTTTCGGAACCGTCCGCACGGGTTCTCAAGGAAAACAGCGGTGCCTTCGTAACCCTGAAAATACGCGGGGCGCTTCGCGGCTGTATCGGCATGATCCGCGCAGCCAAGCCGCTTTATCAGACAGTAATGGAAATGGCCCAGGCGGCGGCATTTGAAGATCCGCGATTTGAGCCTCTTACTAAGGACGAATTGGATCATATTGAAATCGAAATATCGGCTCTTTCGCCTCTGCAAAGAGTGGAAGATCCGGAGCAGATACAGGTCGGCCGCGACGGACTGATGATTGTGATGCAGATGCATTCCGGGCTTCTTCTGCCGCAGGTGGCGACCGAAAACAACTGGGATCGGACAACCTTTCTTGAACAGACCTGCCTTAAAGCAGGTTTGCCGAAAAGCAGCTACAAGGATAAAGCGGCCCAGATTTACCGCTTTACCGCCGAGGTTTTTTAAACCATTCAGCGAATCATAAGTCTGAAATTATATTGAACTAATGTACGCTTTCCATTAGATTCCTCCTATGTCCGGCGAATTGAAAGAAAAAGTGCTTGTCACTGGGGCCAATGGTTTTGTCGGCAGCCGCCTGTGTCGAAGATTGCTGGCGGATGGTTTTCATGTCATCGCCGGCGTCAGAGAGGGGTGTGACGGCACATATCTGGTCCCGCTCGATGTCGAGTATCGCTTCGGCGATATAACCCAGCCCGAAACACTTCCAGAAATGGTCGCCGGCGTCGATTATATCATTCACAACGCCGGTGTCGTCAAAGTAACCAGACAGGAAATGTTTTTCGAAGTCAACCAGGCCGGGACAAGAAATCTGCTGGAAGCCGCCGCCGCGACAGCGAACCTGAAAAAACTCATATTTATCTCATCGGCCGCCGCCTCGGGGCCGTCGGAACCGGGTCTTCCGAGAACCGAAGCCATGCCGCCGATGCCGATTACCGCTTATGGCCGGTCAAAAATGGCCGCGGAAGAAGAGGTGCTTAAGTTTGCCGATAAAATAAATTCGGTAATAATCCGCCCGCCCGCCATCTATGGTCCCGGTGATAAAGAAATGTTCGCCTTTTTCAATATTCTCAATAATCGCATTAAACCGTACCTGGGCAGTTTGAAACGCCGCATCCAACTGGTGCATGTGGATGATCTGGCGCGGGCCGTATCGATAGCGCTCAGGGCGAGGACCAGTTCCGGCGCGATTTATTTTATCGGCGAAAAGCAAAGTTACAGCTATAAGGAACTGGTGCGGCATCTTCGCAATGCTGTCGGACGCGCCGGACTGCCGTTATATATCCCCGGCGGGTTCGTTAAAGCGATTGCATTCTTATCCGAAAGCGTCATGAAGATATTCGGGAAAACACCGATGTTCACGGTCGAGAAGGCCGACGAAATTCTCGGCAACTGGGAATTCTGCGTCGGGAAAGCCGGCGATGAGCTCGGTTTTGAATCGGAGATCGCCTTTGCCGACGGGGCCTTGGAAACAACTTACTGGTACAGGGAAGAGGGATGGCTTTGATCTTAAGTTTTAAATTGCTGATGTACTGCCTTGTTTGTGGCGGTGCCTATCTCCTGCTGGTCGATCTGATCTGGAACCGGCTGGAATCGTTTATTCCCACGTTCAAAAATTTCCCCAATGAATTGGTGGAACAAAAAAATTTCGGCTGGTTTCTTTCCAGTCTGATTATCGAATTCATTTTCTTCGTGTTGATGCCGGCGGTCATATATGATCGCTTCTACACCGTCCTCCCGTTCTCGGGAATTCGCGGCGGAATATCCATCGGACTGTTCCTGTTTCTGTTCGGGATGGTCCCCCTCTCGATTTTAATTCTCTTCAGGATAAAAATTCCGGCCGTTTATATGCTGTACAAAATGACGGGAATGCTGATCCGGATCGTCGGGACACTGGCCATTATCGGCTATTTGTACTCACTTTAATTTTTGGGAAATTGGTAAAACAATATGAACAGTGACATCGAAAATAAATTCAGAGTCGCACGAAAACTGTTTCCGGTCACCGGCAATGGCCGCGGTATAACATATCTTAATGCCGCTTCCACCGGGCCGCTTTCCGATCCGGTGAAAGAAAAATTGGATAATTACTATCAATCGACACAGTACCTTGACAAAAACTCCGATCATGCCGCCTTTGCCGATCTCGATAAAATCCGCAAACTGGGCGGAAACATGATCGGCGCCCGGGCCGATGAAGTCGGCTTCGGCTTCCACACCGGTTACGGGTTGAACGTTGCCGCCTTCGGGCTGCCGCTGCAAAAGGGTGATGAGGTGCTTCTCTCCGATATCGAGTTCCCTTCGAATGTCTATCCCTGGCTGGCCCTGCGCGAACGTGGTATCAAAGTGAAATTTATCAAATCTTCCGGGCGTTTTTTCGATATCGACAATTTCAAAAAAGCCATCGGCAAAAAAAGTAAAGTGCTGTCCCTTTCCTTTGTGCAATTTTTCAACGGTTACAAGAATGACCTGAAGGAAATCGGAAAAATCTGCAAGGATAACGGGTTGTACTTCGTGGTGGACGGTATCCAGGGATGCGGCGTCGAGACTTTAAACGTTCATGATTGCCTGATCGACATATTTTCATCGGGGGCCCAAAAATGGCTGCTTTCGCCTCTTGGGACCGGCTTTTTCTATGTCAGAAAAGATCTTCAAAAACAATTGAAAACGCCCTTCACAAGCTGGCTGTCGGTCGATTGGAAGCTCAATTTCACCGACCTGTTCCATTATGAATTGCCCTATTTCGATTCGGCCCGGCGCTTCGAGATGGGGACTTATCCCTATGCGCATGTCCATGCCATGGCGGCGGCGCTCGAGATAATCAATTCCCTCGGCGTGAAAAATATTCAATCGCATAATCATCAGTTGCTCGATATTCTCATTGAATATCTTAAGGCAAGCAGCTATTATCATATTGTTTCGAGCCTGGAGAAGAAACATCGCTCATCGATTCTGGCTTTTGCCTGCCCCGATGTCAAAGCCGTGCACCAAACGCTATTGAAAGAGAAAATCATCTGCGTTCAGAGAGAAAGGGCCGTCAGGGTATCGGTGCATCTTTATAATAATGAAAAGGATATAAAACATCTTATATCGGTTCTGAAAAGATTCGAGTCATGATTTTTTCAATGTCGCTTTCGAGCGGTATTGCGTATAATTATTAAAATCATATTATTGAATTAAGATCGCCTTACCATAAATTTCGGGCGAGCGTTTTAATCAGGGAGAGGAGGAACCATGAGGAAACTGACTTCACTGTTAATTGTCGTATTTCTTTTTGCGGCTTATGCCGTAGTTGCGGCGCAGGAAGGGACACCGGCACAGCCTGTGGAAAAAAAGGCCGAGGCCGAAGTGAAAGCCGAAGTGGTGAAACCGGCGGAAATGCCGGTCATAATGGTCGAGGCTCAGGTTTGCAGTGCTATCGAGGAGCGGATGCCGAGCGGCATGGCCGACAGTTTTATGCCTGATGTCGGCGAAGTGTACCTGTGGTGCAAGGTAACCGGCTGTATGGATACGACCGTCATTCATCATGTCTGGTATCGTAACGGCGAGCAGATGGCCGATGTCGAGCTTCCGGTCCGCAGCTCATCCTGGCGCACCTGGAGCAGTAAACAGATACTGCCGTCATGGACAGGCAACTGGGAGGTCAAGATTACCGATGCCGGCGGCAAAGAGATGAAAGTAGTACCTTTCAAAATCGCCGCCGCGGAATAATTGACAGCGCAATTACTGGCTTCTGATTAAGGGGACAGAAAGATTTTCTGTCCCCTTTCACTTGTATGACACCGAACAATATCAGATTATAACTTGTTGTCCTGGACAATCTTCCGATAATTGTCCGGGTCGGTGGCGCCTTCGGTATTGATTAGCAGGATAACCGACTTCGTGTCGATCTTCATCATGTCCCGGATATCCGCATATTGATTATCCCTCGTCAGCAGCCACAACAGACCGGCGGTTACCGCCCCTGATTCACCGGAAATAATTTTGGGATCTTTGCCTGAAGGGTCGGCCAAAAGCCGCATGCCTTCGACCGCCACCGCATCATCACAGGCCAGACAAATATCGGCGTAATCGTTTATAATATCCCAGGCCAGCGGATTGGGTTCACCGCATGACAGCCCGGCCATAATCGTCTTCAAATCACCTTTGGCCCGGTATGGTTCGCCGTCACCTATGACAAAAGAATCATAAAAACAGGCGGCATGATGCGGCTCGACGATCGCCGTATAGGGATATAATTCGCCGTATTTCGAGACCAGATATCCCAGGACCGCCGCCGCCATCGAACCGACGCCAGCCTGTAAAAAAATATGGGTCGGTTTATCAAGCCCAATGGTCTTCATTTGCACCAGAGCTTCATAGATTATAGTCAGATAACCCTGCATGATCCATTCGGGGATATTCTGGTAGCCTTCAAAAGCGGTATCCTGAATCAGCACCCACCCTTTTTTGGAGGCCGTTTCCGCGGCAAGCGCCACCGTGTCATCATAATTCGCCTTAGTCAATTTCACTTCGGCACCGGTTTCCTCGATCGCTCTTATTCTGGCCGGAACCGTCCCGGCCGGCATAAACACCACTGCCTTATGTCCCAGAATTTGCGCGGTCCGGGCAACACCCAGCCCATGGTTGCCATCGGTGGCGGTGGCGAAAGTTATGGTCCCCAGTTGCCGGCGGACAGATTCGGATTGAATGTAAGCAAAATCGAGCCTGGCCGGATGATCTTCGATTCGTGAATAAATATATTTCGCTATGGCATAAATCCCGCCGAGCACCTTGAATGAATTCAAGCCGAATCTTTTGGATTCATCCTTAATAAGAACTTCCAAAACCTGCATTTTGGAGGAAGCCGCACTTAGTTTTAAAAGCGGTGTGGGGTAATACTGCGGGATAATTCCATGAAAGCTGAGAGCTTCCTCGGCCGCAGCGACCGACAAATTCGGGGGAATCTGCTCCCTGCCGATTCCGATCCGGGCGCGTTTATTCAATACCGCGTCAATAAGCCTCATTTCCTGAAATCCTTTCAAAATTGTTGCGAGGCTGAGTAAATATATATAATCAATTATTCTGAGTCAACGAATCTGATGCCGTGCGCAGAATTTCCGGGTGGGTTTTGATATAGTCAAAAATCATGTCGGCGGCGACCTGATGCCCCCTGGCATTGAAATGAATCGGATCCATTGAAGCGTTATCAAACAGGTCATTATAGCGGTCGAACTCGGCGGCGAGGTCTATCAGGGCGGTCTTTGTATCACGCGCCAGCGAATGTATCTGCTGGTTGTAGTATTGGTGATAGAGATGCATCAATGATTGTTTTGCCGGCGGGTAATACTTATCGAGAGATGGTATCGGCGATGTCAGCAAAATCGGCGTGATTCCTTCCCGGCGACATTGCTGTACAATAACATTCAAATTGTCATAGATATCAGGAATACTCACCCGATAGACCGGATTCTTTCTGTCGAGTTTTTCCTCAAGCGGTTTTTCGACCGCGGATAAAATTAATTTTTTTGCCAGACGGTAAATTTTAAGCCGCGAGAGGAAATTTTGTACATTGATTATGGCTTCCGGCGGCATCTGCTGATCCTTATCGGTAATATTTCCGGCCGCCGCCCATTGATCGTTCCAGGCGAACATGATCGTTACGACATCCGGTTTCAACGGCAAAATGTCCGAAAGAAAAAATCTTCGTCCCTGAAATGAGCTGTAACCGGGGACCGCCCCGTTAATGGCCTCGACCTTCGGTAGCGATGGGTCGCTGTTTATCAGGGCGCCCAGCCGGTTGATATAAGTTTCGTTTTCCGGGATTCCCCAGCCGAATGTACATGAATTACCAATAGCGACTATTCGCGGCAGATCTGATTTTTGGGGAATTTCTTCGCCGCGAAGCCCGGCGGAGTTAATATTATATTCCTTTCCCTCGAAAAAACGTGAACTGATTTTCTGCGCCGGGCGCAATTTCCAGAAAAGCTGACTGTCCTTCTTGAATACCTCGGGATAATCAAGCGCCCGGTTGACCAGGAAAAAGCGATTCTGGAAATAGCTGTCGATTGGAATAATCGTGAATAATAGCTCGGTAAACCCTATAAATATCGGAATGGATAATATCAGAAGTACTACTCTTTGCGTTTTTTTCGATAGAAACGGCCGCGCTCCGTTTTTTGGATCGTCGAGGTTCATGGGCTAAAAGAGTGAATAAATAAAAGGTGCCAGGGCCGAAGACTCGGTAAAGACTATCAGAAGAGACAATAGTAACAAAAAAACAAAAATCGGTCCCAGCCACCACCGCTTGGAGGTCTTTAGAAAATACCAGAACTCGCCGAAAATTTTAAGGCGATCTTTCGAGGATTGAAAAATTCCCATATACTAAATATACTCACGATCAATATCGGCGCAACCGATTTTTAGTCGCTTCCGACAGCAATTTTGAGAGCGTTGAAGAGGCCAGGTTTGATCTCATCTTTTATAATAATATGGTTTTCCATCACCAGAATATCGATGCCCGAGGATATAAAGGTCCTGAAAGCGTCCCGCGGCGAGAGCACAATCGGGTGGCCTCTCAGGTTAAAGGATGTGTTAAGCAAAACCGCTGTGCCGGTCAGTCTTTCGAATTGAACCAGTATGTCATACAGCAGACAATTATCTTTGCGATTAACCGTTTGAATTCTGGCGGTACCATCGACATGCGTGACCGCGGGGATCCTCTCGCGTTTTTCGGGCCTGACGTTGAAATTGAAAAGCATATATGGCGATCTCCGGGCGCCCTCGAAATACTCGTCAGCTTTTTCCTCAGTTACTGCCGGCGCAAAGGGTCGAAACGGCTCCCGGAACTTCACCGCCCGGTTGATTCTCTCTTTCATCTCGGCTTTTCGGGGGTCGGCCAGGATCGACCGAAAGCCCAGTGCCCGCGGCCCGAATTCCATCGGGCCACTGAATACGGCCACGATTTTGTCATTGGCCAGATTATCCGCGATAAACTTCGGCAATTCGCTTTCATCAATCCTTTTATAGGGCGCCTTGATTTCCTTCAAAGAGTTTTCGACGATTTCCTCGCTATAGGCCGGTCCGAAAGTGAAATAAGACCCATTGTCGGTTTTCATCTCGTCCGTAAGCGAATAATGCGCGTACAGTGCCGCGCCAACCGCGCCGCCGCTGTCCGATGAAGCCGGCTGAATATAGATATCATCGAATAATTCGCTTTGCAAAAGCTTGCCACCGGCGGCGCAATTGAGGGCCACTCCACCCGAAAGGCAGAGCTTATTCTCGCCGGTTAATTTTATGGCATGAGCGGCCATCTTGAAAATGATTTCCTCGGTAATATGTTGGATCGAGGCGGCAATATCTCGGTCCGAATCGGTCAGGGCCGATTCCGAACGCCGCCTCGGCCGGCCGAACAATGTCTCGAATTTGCCGCCGGTCATCTCAAGACCATAATGATACTTGAAATATTGCAGATTCAGGTGAATGGATCCGTCTTCGAAAATCTCGACAATATTGTTTTTGATCAGATCGACATATTTCGGTTTCCCATACGGCGCCAGACCCATTACTTTGTATTCCGCCGAATTTACTTCAAATCCGAGGAAATAGGTGAAAGCGGAATAGAGCAAGCCGACCGAGTGAGGATAATTCATCGATTTGAAGATTTCGATCTTATTGCCGGAGCCTTTTCCGATCGAAGCGGTCGCCCACTCGCCGACGCCGTCGATGGTCAGGATGGCGGCATGATCGAACGGGGAACTGAAATAAGCCCCGGCGGCATGCGACAGGTGGTGCTCGATATAAAGCGTCTTGCAGTGATAATTCAGTTCCTTTTTCAGAATTTGCGGCAGCCACAGCTTTTCGCGAAGCCAGACCGGGATAGCTTTCCTGAAAGCCTGGTATGACCTCGGAACAGTCTGCATATAGCCGCCCAATATCCGGTCGAATTTGGTGAACGGCTTGTCATAAAAAATGATGTAATCGAGATTATCGATTGCTATACCGGCTTTGTCGAGGCAAAAGCCGATCGCCTTTCGCGGCAGAGCGGCATCATGCTTGATGCCGCTGAAGCGCTCTTCCTGGGCCGCCGCCGTAAGATTGCCGTCTATTACCAGGGCGGCCGCCGCATCGTGATAAAAACATGATATTCCCAGGATCTTCATAATAATCAGCTTTGATGCGAGGTCCGGTCAGGGTCGAACTCGCCGATTTTGACATCCTGCCAGTTACTATCGCTTTTAATCTTTTTTCTGAGCGGATCATAGCCAAACAATTTCAGGATCAGCCCGAAAGGGACAAAAATCAGGAAATAGAATAAAAATAAAATGATCCCGGTGTTAACCCTGCCGATAAAATGCGCAAATCGTTTCCAGTTTTGCAGGATTTTGGAAAATGCTTTTTTCATCGACTGAAAGTTAACTCAATAATTGCATATTTACAAGCCCTTAGAGAAGTTATTGATTTTACTCCGATAATGCCTTTTATTGGTTTTCTCGGGATAGTTCTTTTTTTTGAAATAATTAAGAGATATGGAGTCAATAATGCGGAAGCTCATCTTTGCAATCATTATTTTCAAGTCATTATTATTCGCCACCGCGGCGCATTCACTTCCTGCCGTCGAGGGGCAGGTGTTTGGAATTATGCCCATCACCAATGAGGTCTCACTTTATAAAAATGTCGATGATGACGGCGCCGACCGCGGGGAGACTCTGCAAATAGTCGCCATCAACACCATAAAGGTCTGGACCGAATTCAACTTCGAATTCACCGGTGATTTTAACTGGGATATGTCCTCCGAAACATGGGATCATTATATCGAATTATCGCTGGTAAAACCGGTCGGGTATAATTTTTCGGTTAATTATCAGCGTATTATTTCCACTTTTGAAAACAGGCCGGTTAACCAATTCGGGCTGAGATTTTCCTTTTAAACGGCCGGAAATGCCCGCCTGACAGGCTTCCGCGAAATATCAGGCCGTCTTGATTTTTCTTGACAAGGTGCAAAAACCGTATATATTTTCAGTATCCTTAGACATAATCCCTCCCACCTCTCGACTACTTGTTAGCCGAGAGGTATTTTTTTGCATGTAATTGAGGATTTTATAAACATTTTTTCAGCCAACACCCGATTAAAGTAGTATATTATTATAAATTGGGTAATGATTATGATTAAATCCCGCATACCTGCCCTTTTGGTAGCAACAATATTATTGTTATCAGGCGGTTTTTCCATGGCGCAGACCATGGAAGGATTGTTGTCGCGGACAGCCGCCCCGAACCGAAGCCTTAACGAACCGGTTTTCCCGTCGGCGGTATCGGTGGCCAGACTTCATTACAGCGGCGGCGGTGACTGGTACTGGGGCAGCTCGTCCATACCGAATTTTCTTCACTTTATCCGGGAAAACAGCAATTTCCCGGTGGACACTAATGAAAAAGTCGTGCAGATTATGGATGACAATCTCTTTCGCTACCCGTTCCTGTTCGCCACGGGGCACGGCATTATGAAATTTTCAGAAGATGAAAAAGAACGGCTTCGAACCTATCTGGCCAATGGCGGCTTTCTTTTTATAAATGATTCTTACGGCATGGAAAAGAGCCTTCGCCAGGAAATATCAAAACTGTTTCCTGAGCGGGAACTGGTCGAGCTTCCCTTCGACCACCCGATTTATCACAGTTACTATGATTTTCCCAACGGCCCGCCGAAAATTCATGAGCATGACAATAAACCGGCTCGCGGGTATGGCATTGTAATCGACGGGCGGGTGGTGCTTTACTACCTACTTGAATCCGATATCGGTGACGGCTGGGAAGATTCTCAGGTGCACAATGATCCTCCCGAAAAAAGGGAAGCGGCCCTGAAAATGGGCATGAATATTCTCGTATATGCTATGACCAACTAAAGCGGGGCAAATAATGGCAATGAATCATAATGACAAAATTACGGTCCTGGTCGGAAGAATCAAATCGGTTCTGTTGAAGGAAAAGCTGATTCTGTTCTCCGCTGGACTGCTGGGGACTATAACGGCGCTGCTGGTAGTATCGATTCTTCTGTCACTTATGGCCGGCATTATCATTCTGCCGGTCTGGCTCAAAGTCGGCCTGCTGGTTATGTCCGGTCTGGCCTCGGTTTATATTTTCTGGAAACTGGCCCTATCCCGGTTGTTTTCCGGTTCGGTAGAGTCCATTGCGGTCAGGCTCGAGAAAAAATTTCCGCAATTGAAGGGGCGGCTGATCGCGGCCATTCAGTTTTCCGTTTTTGCCGAGGAAGACCGCCGCTACTACTCAAATGATCTTATCGAAGCCACGCTGGTTCAGGCGGCCGAGAATGCCCGCAGTCTGAATTTCGGCTCGGTTGTTTCCGGTTACCCGGTCTGGCGCAATTTTCGAACCTTTGCCGGAATGGCGGCGCTGGCGGTTGCCCTGCTGGTGGTATTCCCCGGATTTTTCTCCTACTCATACAAAGTGTATTCACGGCCGACCGAATTGGTAACGCAGCCGCTGGGATATAAACTGAAGGCTTATCCCGGATCTCAGATAGCCATTAAATATCGTGATGTTGACCTGGGCGGTGTTTTGACAGGCGAAAAATTCCCCGATAAGGCAACCGTATATTATAAATTCAGCGAAGGCATCTGGCAGAAATCGGAGATCGACCTGACCGGGCGCGCCGGGATCCGGACTGCCATAGGCGATTCTCTGCTGTTTGTTACGACCCTGAAGCAGGTCCGCCGCTCGCTTGATTATTATGTCGAGGCGGGCCGGGAGCAGACGCCGGTCGCTCATATCGACGTGGTTGATCGTCCGCGCGTTACCGGAATAAAATTGTCGTTGTTTTATCCCGGATATACCGGCCTGGCGCCGACCGTGATCGACGAAAACGATGGTTCGATGTCGGCGGTGGTCGGAACCCGCGTCAATATGAAGATCGAGACCAATACGGGGGTCGATATCGCCGAACTGATATTTGAAGATTCTTCCCGTTCGAAATTCGAAATAAGCGGGCAGACCGCCGAGCAGTCGTTCCGTATCGACCGCGACCGAAGCTACCTGATTCACCTGGTTGACAAACAGGGCGAGGAAAACCCCGACCCGATCGAGTATCACATAACCGCGATACCTGATGAATATCCGGTTATCGAGGTGGTTCGCCCCGGAGTGGATATCAATCTCAATGAAGAAATGATGGTACCGATTCTTCTGAGGATTTCCGATGATTACGGTTTTTCGTCGCTGGTTCTGAAATACGATATCGTCTCCGACGGCCGCCGCGGCGAAGAAAATGTGGCGGTGCTTAATTTTTCAGACAGAATAAAGACCGAAGGCGAGATCAATTTCAACTGGGATATCGAGCCGCTTCGCCTGATGCCGTCCGACTACATCGAGTACCATTTCGACCTGGCCGACAATGATGCGGTCAGCGGGCCCAAAATCACCAGCTCGAGGATTTATATTGCGCGGCTCCCTTCGCTCGAGGAAATCATTGCCCAGACCGAGGCAGAGTACAACCAGAATGTCGATAAGACCGAGGAATACCTGAAACAGCAAAAGGATCTGTCGGAAAGGATGAAGAGCATTGCGCGCAAACTCGAGCAGGAAAAAGCCAATTCCGATAATAAGCTGTCCTGGCAGCATCAGAAGGAGCTGCAGGATATAGCCGAGAAGGAAGAGGATATCTCGCGCCAGTTGGAGCAGACCGCCGACAAGATGAATAACCTGATCGATAAGATGCAGGAGAGCCGGTTTGCCGGCCGCGAACTGCTGGAAAAGCTGGCCGAAATACAGAAGCTGTTCGAGGAGATTGCGACTCCGGAAATGCGGGAGGCGCGCCTTAAACTTCTTGAAGCGCTCAAGCAGATGGACAAGGATATGTTGAACCAGGCGCTTAAGGATTATCAGATGTCGCAGGAAGAGATGATGCGCCGCCTTGATCGGACCATCGCCCTCCTGAAAAAAATGCAGATCGAGCAGAAAATCGACGCCATGACCGAGATGACCCGTGAACTGGCCGAAAAGCAGACCAAGGTGAATGAAAATACAACCGATTCGAACCCGGAAAAATTGCCGTCGCTGACCCCGTCGGAGCAAAAAGTCAGGGATGGCATGGACGGCTTGAAGAATGAGGCCCAGAAACTTCGCGATATGTTGAAAGAAACCGCCTACAAGATGGCTGAGGAGGCCGACAAATTCTGCAAAGCGGTTGAATCCAATGATGCCGCCCAAAATATGGAAAATATGATAAGCAGTATGTCCGAAAAGGACAAAGAGACCTCACTCAAGCAAGGAGAGCAGGCGCTGTCAAAGCTCCTGAGTCTGCTCGATCAGCTTCAGCAGGGTCAGGCCAAAATGTGCAAGGGGGGCGGAGCGGAAGTGGCCCAGAAGATGCGCGATGCTATCGATGATATCAACTACCTCTCCAATAACGAGGAGGATCTGATTAACCGAACCGGCGAGATTCGCAGCGGTTCGGATGTCCTCCGCGATCTGGCCGGGGAGCAGCAGATAGTCAGGGAGTCGGTTACCGGCCTGTCAAAACGCATCGAAGAACTTGGCAAGGAATCCCCGTTTCTCGCGGCCAACCTGCATGGTTTGGCCAACTATGCCATGAATAATCTTGATCTGGCCATAGACAAGCTTTCCGACCGGCGCAGCAATGATGCCCTCGGCTATCAGCGTGAGGCTCTCTGGAGCCTTAACCGGGCGGCGCTGAACATGCTGGACGCCCTGGAACAGCAGAGTCAGTGCAATAAGGGCGGCAGCTGCGACAAGCCATCACAAAAGATGGAATCGCTGTGCATGCAGCAACAGCAATTGAATATGCAAACGCAATCACAGTGCAATAACCCGAATAATATGAGCCCCGGCGGGGAGGAGGCTCTTAAGCGCCTGGCTGCCGAGCAGGGCGCCATTCAAAAATCACTGTCCGAGCTGGAAAAGGAATTCGGCAGCAGCCGCGAAGTTCTGGGGCGGCTCGATGCCGTCGCCCAGGATATGGAAAAAGTGGTGGACCAGCTCAGTAACGGCGAAGTCGGACAGGAAACCCTTGACCGACAGCTCAAAATATATTCACGCATGCTCGATGCCACCAGGACCATGCAAAGAAAAGACTTTACGGAACAGCGCAAGGCCTCGGTCGGGCTTGATGTTCTGAGATCGTCGCCGGGGGCTCTTTCCGGAAATAATTTGCAGGGCGGGCTGAATATCGAGGACCGCCTGCGGCAGTTCCTCAATGAAAGCTATCCCCAGGAATATGAACAGCATATTAAGGCATATTTCAAGGCGCTCCTGGAATCGGTTTATCAGTCACCCCCACCGGCAATGGAAAATGAATAAGATCATCTCCGTCATAATTCTGTTAATTCTTGCCGAAGCCGGAGCGGTTTATGGTCAGTCCGATCAGAATAGAGTAGCACCGCGGATAATTATGGAAAAGGAACGGCCCGATACCGCCCTGGTGGATGATGATCTGACCCTGCCGCGGCAGTTAATGTCGCGTGGCGCTTTTATCAGTGCCGCCGGCCTTCTTGAAGATCTTTATGCGGCCGACCCGGAAAACCGCGAGACAGTCAATCTTCTGCTGAATTGTTATTTCGAATTGAAGGCCTACTCCAAGGCGGAACTTTTGCTGCAAAGAATACTCGAGCGGTTTCCTTTCGAGTATCCTTATCATATGCGCCTTCTTGATCTTTACCTGAAATCCGGCGTCGATTCCACCATCAGCCTGCAAATCGGCAATATGCTGGGCAAATTTCCCGGAAATCCGGACATGTATCGAGCCATTATCACAAAGCTGATCGAATATGGCTTTAACGACAAAGCCCTGCAAATGATCGAAAACGGCCGCAGGGAATTTTCCAATAATTCGTTGTTTGCACTCGAACGAGCCTCACTTTTTGAAAATAAAGGCGAGTACTATAATGCCGCCATGGAATATTATGGCGCCGTCGGTCTGGATTCTCTGCTAAGAACGGAGGCCGACCGAAAACTGGCTGCTTTAATCCGCTATCCCGGCGCGACCGATGAAGTAATTCGGGCGCTGGACCATCTCCTCGATTCGCTGCCGAACAATACCTATATTCTTAAAGTCTTGCAGGAGGCATATATCCGTTCAGACCGATACGGGGATGCTTTCAACGTCAGCGTGAAACTTGATTCGCTGTCCGAAACCAAGGGCCGTGAACTCTATGGATATTTGAGAAATTGCTACCTGCGAAAATTGTACGAACAGGTCATAAAAATGGCCGAATATATCGACACGCAGGACTTTCCCAAGAACGAAATTTCTCAATACCGGTTTCATTATGGAGAAGCTCTGATTGGTGTCGGAAGAGTTCGTGACGCCATCGAGGTCTATCGTAAAATCATCGGACAATATCCGCTGACCCGCGATCGGGCCATGGCCATTCTGGCCATCGCTAATGCCTATAGATACAATCTCATGGAATATGATACCGCGCGCATCTATTATGATTCCGCTGCCGCCTATAATTTCAGCCCCGTCCGCTTTTCATCATGGCTCGAAATAGCCAAATTGTATGTCATCTATGACCAGCTTGATTCCGCCGCAACGGCTTATTCGCGTCTTTTAATCGACGGCGATGCCGAGGAGCGCCGTGAGCTGATTTCCTATAATCTGGCCATGATTTTGTTCTATAAGAAACAATTCGGAGAAGCCGATCTGGCTTTCCGTAAAATTATAAACGATTTCTCGCGCGGCTATTTTACTAATGACGCCTTGATAAACAGTCTGATTATCCGTGAGGCCCAGGCCTCATCGCCGGGCGCCCTCGATCTTTATACCGACGCCATCTACTTCGATGCCCGACTGATGCCGGATTCGGTGGTGGCCCGTTTCAACCAAATAATTAACATGGGGCAATCATCGCTGACCGGGCTGACCATGCTTCGTCTGGCCGAACATTATTGTCAGTATCACGATACCACGGCGGCCCTGACGGTAATTGACAAAATGGCCGCCAATTATGCCGGCGATTACTTTTTTCCATATACGCTTAAATTAAAAGGCGATATTTTGGCGGCGGACCTCGTCCGGGTGGACGAGGCCGCGGAAATTTACCGGGATTTATTGCAGAACTATGGCAGTTATCCCTTTATCGGCGAGGTAAGGGAGGCGCTGCAAAAAATCGAGAAAACAAAGCAGGCCAGCTAGTTCTTAGTATTCGGCCTCTTCCAATTCGGTTTCACGCTGTATTTCCGATTTCATGGCCCGAAGCTGCATTTCGAGGTTTTCTATCCTACTTTCATAGTTTTCCATTTTTGCAGCCTTCATTTTGATAGTCGTCCTTATGAGTACGCCCAGAGAAATAAGCAAAAACAGAACAGAATTAATCTGTCGGAAAATCTCACCGTAATTGAACAGGGAGTCCATGAAGGCCGCTATGCCCAGGAAAAACATTATGGCGCACCAAATAAACATAAATCCTCCTGATTTTTAAACCGTTTGCGACAAAACGGGTATAAATTTTGGTTGTGAATTGCTCATTAATAATTATATTTGACCCAATATTTATCAATGTTGTAAAACTATATGATTAATTTAATTATCGGGTGTTGGATAAGCGAGCTTTAGGAGGTTCTTTTGGAGACCAGAATAGATCCCGTCGAAAAAGGCTTTGATAAAACCAATGCGTATATCGGGGCGTTTGTCTTCCTGTTTACGCTGATAATCTATCGTTTGACCATGGCGCCGACTTTCTCATACTGGGATTGCGGCGAATTTATTGCCAGTTCATACATTCTGGGCATTCCCCATCCCCCGGGGTCGCCGCTGTTTATTATGATTGGAAGAATTTTCTCGATTCTTCCGATTACCTCCGATATTTGTTTCAGAATTAATATTCTTTCGATTGTTTCATCGGCGGCCGCTGTTCTATTCGGATACCTGGTTGTCGTCAGAATAATCAGATATTGGTATGACGACTCCGAAATATCGGGCTGGAGCAAATACATCCCTTATATGGGCGGTTTTATCGGCTCTTTATTTATGGCTTTTGCAACCACTTATTGGGCCAATGCGGTCGAGGCCGAGGTCTATGGGCTGGCCATGATGATCATGACCATGATTTTGTGGCTGATGCTTATTTATTATAATGTTCAGGGGACGGCCAGGGGAACCAAACTCATTATTATTGCCTGCTATCTGGGCATGCTGGGCGTCGGCGTCCATCTGACCACTTTTCTGATAATGCCCGTTGCGGCGATCTTTTTTATTCTTAAGAAGGATGCCCCGGTCAAGGCATGGATTACCCTGTGCGCCCTGTTTGTGGTCGAATTGCTCGGCATGATTGCCTTTTCCAATATGAATAGCGGCTTCCAGGCCTTTATTTTTGCCACGGTGATTTTTCTCCTGCTGGCCGTTTTTCTGGTTTATAAGTATATCAACTGGCCGGTTCTTATCGGCATTGCCGCTTTTGCGATGGTCATGGTCAGCTTTACAGCCTTCAAGTTTGGATTAATTGCCGGTATTATAGCGATGCTGATTATAGCTTCGGCTGCCAAAAAACTCGACTGGAAAACCGGTCTGGCTATTATCCTGATCGCGGTCACCGGCTTTTCGCTGCATCTCTTTATCCCGATTCGGTCCGGATTGAATCCACGAATCGATGAAAACAATCCTTCGCGAAATTTCAGCCTGGCTCCGTGGGCCTTTTTCGACAAGACCCAAAATCAGCCGTTTATTAATTATCTTGACCGCAAGCAGTATGGCAGCCAGTTGATGGTGGAAAGGTCTTTCCAGCGGCGGGGGACCTGGGCTCACCAGTTCGGCCGCCATCCGCATATGGGCTTCTGGAGTTATTTTGAGACCCAGTACGGTTTCAGGCCGATTTTCCTGCTGGTATTTCTGCTCGGCCTGTTTGGAGTATATTATGCCTCACGGAAGCGGGCTCAAATAGGATTGCCTTTTCTTATCTTGCTTCTGCTGGGGACCGTTGGCCTGGTTCTATACATGAATTTTGCCGACGGAATCATGTATAATGCCCAAACCGGGGACGCCTATCTGGAGGTCCGCAATCGTGATTATTTCTTCACTCCCGGGTTTGCATATTTCGGCCTGGCGCTCGGACTTGGTGCCGCCGCATTGCTGGATATTGTCAGAAAAAGAACCCTCAGCTCCGGTCTGCATCGCCCCGTTATGATGGCCATGTCATTGACGTTGCTTCTGCCGATGTTCGCATTGGGCCGAAACTACTTCGAAAACGACCGCTCAAAACATTATTACCCGCAGATTTATGCCGAGAATATGCTGAATACCTGTGAGAAAGATGCCATATTATTCACTTCGGGAGATAATGATACCTTTCCGCTCTGGTGCCTGCAGGAAGTTTATGGAGTCCGCAAGGATGTCCGGGTGGTCAATCTCTCTCTTTTTAACACCGACTGGTACGTGGCCCAGATGAAAAATCAGTACGGTGTGCCGATCTCGCTGTCCGACAACCAGATAGTGTGGAATGACTATGAGTATCAGGGGCGCACGATCAGACGGCCGGAATCCACTTTTGTCGATCGGCCGCGAAAGCGAAGAACCTATCTTATTCCGGCGCCTTTTGAGGGCCGAATTTGGAAACTTCAGGACATGATGGTCGATGACGTGGTCATCGAAAACAGGTGGAAATATCCGATTTACTTCTCATCCGAACCATACTCCGAATCACCCCTGAAACTTCGCGATATCGCCGTCACCACCGGTTTATTATACAAGCTTGATACTGCCAAATATGATCGAAACATCAATGCCGAGGAAGGCTACCGGCTTTATGAAGAAGTCTATCGCTACGACGGGCTGGATAATCCCAATATTTATCGTGATGAAAACGCTACCGGGGTCATGCTGGCACTCGGCTTTAATGCCATCCGTCTGGCCAGTGAGTTCTGGAAGACCGAGCAGCGCGACCGGGCCTTCGACATGCTCTCATTTATAATTGAGAAATATCCCGAGTTTTTGCAGTCCTATGTCACCTATCATGATTACCTGAAGGAAATAGGGGATACCGCCAAAGCCGACAGTGTCCTTGCCAGCTTTGAGCCGATTGTGACCGAACTGATCAGCAAGGACCCGCAAAGCCAGTTCTATGTCGGCGACCTGGGATTACTTAAGTTTTACCAGGGTAAAAATGATGAAGCCTTGACGCTCCTCTGGGATGCGTTCAATATTAATCAGAGCAGCGGCCCGGCCTATCGTAAACTGGCCGGAACATTGATTGAGTCCAAACGATATACCGATCTTGTCCGGGCGACTCAATTGCATGCTGATTATAAGAATAATCGGAATGATCCGCTGGTTCGACAGGTTCTGCAGCTTGACCGCCCCGGGGAACCGCCCCCGCCGGAAAGCGAGGACTGGTAAACAAAACGATGGCGGCGGATTAAATATCCGCCGCCTTTTTATTTATCAACCGATGAAGATATAACTCTTGTTGCGCTGATATTTCCCCTGAGACCGCGTCATCATTTTTTCCATGATGAATTCCCGCCTGACGGTGCAAAAATCATCATGGAATTCCATAATCTTCGCGTTGATTTCCGGCTCGTTATAAACCCGGTTGAATTCGAATTGACGAAGAATATATTCCAGAATATAATTGCGTTTTTTTCGTTGCGCCGGCAATGTTCGAAACCGCCCGTTCTTGATAAAATTTGCAATGACCTTTTCCGCGGGACTCGGCTGGTTCTGGTTGGAATGCTTCTCCAGCCAACTCCATAAATCCTTTTCGGCAATCCGCCAGTCTTTACCTATTTTGTAGCCGGGTATTTCGCCCTGCTGAAGTTTGCGGGCGATTACCTGAACATTCATTTTCAGAATTTCGGCCACCTCGGCCGTGGTAAAAAACCGGATGACCGGGTCCTGGTCAGAAATCATATTGTTTTCCATATTATATCATCCTTGTTAATACTATTACATAGTATAACGTAGTATACAGTATTGTCAAGTACTTTATTTATATATTCTCGGATAATTAAGGTTGACTTTTCCATATAACCGGATTTATTGAGTGACGATATGACCTATTTCATCTATACCGTTCTATGCCTTATCTGGGGCTCAACCTGGCTGGCTATCAAAATCGGACTTGAAGACTCGCCCCCCTTCTGGTCATCGGGCCTGAGATTCGTCATTGCAGGCGGCCTGATGTTCATTATCAATCGGTTCCGTAATATCCAATATCCGAAAGGCTTCGGAGAGATATTCAAAGTGGCGCTGCCCGGGTTTTTCATGTACGGTTTCAGTTATATGCTGGTTTATCGTGCGGAAGTTTATATCAGTTCTTCATTGACCGCCTTTCTATTTGCCAGCTTTCCTTTTTTTGTGGCCGGATTTTCACTGTTTATGCTTAAGGAGGAGCGGCTCAAGCCGATCGGATGGGTCGGCCTAATGATCGGCTTTTTGGGTATTTTTCTCGTTTTTTATGATTCGCTGGCGCAATCAAGCTTTGTGACTATGGGTGTTTTTCTGGCAATTCTGGGGGCCGCCGTAGCATCTTTCGGCACCGTATATATCCGCGCCTATCTCCGCGAATATCCGATAGCTCTTCTGGTTGAACTTCAGATGCTGGCCGGCGCAGTTTTGATTGTCATTATGGCTCTTATTTTTGAGCCGATCAGTTCCTTCAAGATTACCACTAACTCTATTTCCGCGCTGTTGTATCTGGCTGTCTTCGGATCCATTATTGCCTTTCTGGGATATTACTGGCTTTTGAAAAAAATCGAGGCAATTAAAGTCGCCCAAATAGCATTTATCACACCATTTGTGGCCTTCGCCCTGGGTTATCTGGTTCGTTTCGAGACTTTTAATTTCTTTACAATCATCGGCTCGCTTCTTATCATTGGCGGCGTAATTATGGTTGTAAGGAAGTAAAAAAGTTGCTCAAAATAATTCGAAAACATCCACTTCTTTTCTGTATGCTGCTGGCTCTGACCTTACGGCTTGGCTCGGTCGTTTTTTCCAAAGGATTCATGGCCAACGACGATCATTTCGAGACGGTGCAGATAGCTTATAATGCCGTCCAGACCAGCCTATTGTCGGATGAAGGATATCTAAACTGGAATGCCATGAAGGGAACCGATGTCGGCCGTTCCCCGCTGTACACTCTTTTCAACTACAGTATCATGACCGTCATGACCTGGCTGGGGATTTACAACCTCGACGCGATGATGTATCTGGTTCGGCTGATGCATACCCTGCTTTCGTTATTGATGGTTTATTACGGCTACAAGTATGTCCTCCTTGTCACCAAAAGCACGAATTATGCCCTGATTACCGGGCTGATTGTCTCAGCGCATTTTCTCATGCCGTATCTGAGCGTCCGAAATCTGGTCGAGGTCGTCTCGGCCGATCTTCTGGTGCCATGTGTCTATTTTTCTTACCGCGGCGCCATTGAGAAAAACAGCCGTTTTCTGATCCTTGCCGGAATTCTTGGCGCCCTGAGCTGGCTGATCCGCTTCAATACAGGACTGGCCGTAATTCCAATTCCGTTTGCGATCTGGTTTCTTACCAAAAAGCTCCGGCCCGCCTTTTATTTCTGTACCGGATTTTGTTTGATTGCCATTTTCGGAGCCAGCCTGGACGCGGTTTATCTGGGCACCTTCGGCCGCTCGACTTATAATATTTTTAATTCATTCTTATATGTGACAAAAAGTCCGCCATTGCCTCAACCGATCTACATGTTCGCCGGATTGATTCTGGCGATTCTTGTTCCGCCTTTTTCGCTGTTCTTTGTTTTCAATATTTTCCGGAAAAAAGTGATAATGAATAATCTGATTTTATTCTCATCAGCCGCCACATTTTTTGTTATTCACAGCCTGATCCGGCATAAGGAAGAGCGGTTTATGATTCCGATTTTCCCGCTGATGGTAATGCTTGGCATGATTGGAATATATGTCTGGTTCGAAAACAGCAACCCGGCTTCGGTACTGCGAAAAATATTCAAATATTCGGCCGGCTTTGCCGTGGCGGTTAATCTGGCCATCCTGCCCCTTTTCACCTTCAATTATGCGCATAAGGGGATGGTTGAACCCTTTGTATATCTTTCCCGGCAAGATGATGTCGACTCCATAATTATCGATCGAATCGAGCGCCGGCGTTATACAGCAATTAGTTATGCCGGATTTAAACGGCCCGATTATATTAATATCGACCGATGGCAGGATTTGTCACTTCGGAAAAATGATTCTCCGGTATATGAAAGCGCCAATTACTTTATCATCTTTTCCGATGACAGCGCTTCGGTTCATGCCGACTCGCTGACGAAGTATTTCGGCTCGATCGAGCCGGTTTTTCATTCCACTCCCTCTTTGATAGATGCCGTATTGCATTTCATGAATCCGAAGCACAATCACCTCAATGAAGCCCGGGTCTATAAAAAAGAGATAATTAATACTCCACCGCGTGAAGGCGGTTGATTTTTTGCGATGGTTTTATATATTGCTTCGAATCTTTATGAATAAAGCTTATTAGATGAATCGTTTTTTCGAATTTTCGCCGGCCCAGTTGCGTGTGATTGTTTTTCTATCCGCGCTTCTTGTTATTCTGTCCGCTTATCGGTTTTTATTCAGCTATTCCCGATTGGACGATAACTCGCTCCGGCTGTCGGTGAAAATCGCCGAAACCGACAGCCGCTATGCTCCGGTCATAAAGGTTGATCTTAATCTTTCCCCGGCCGATTCCCTGGAATTACTTCCCGGTATCGGTCCCGTTCTGGCCCGGCGAATCGTGGCCATGCGTGACAGTATTCCCTTTACGAAACCGGAGGACCTTTTGCGTGTCAATGGCATCGGCTATGCCACATATGAAAAAATAAAATCATACATCGAGGTCAGACAGTGGTAGAGCTATCCGGCAGGAAATACGGCGCCGAAATATATGATGACAGAATTCGCCTGGTGGGAGTCTCGACCTCGGCCGGCCGAAAGACGGTTGATATGCTGATGGATATCTCCACCGATGGGATCGCGACGCAATCCCTTGACGCCGGCGGCAGCCTGTATATGGCGGTGTCCGAAAACAGCGCCATTATCAAGCGCGTAAAGATCAGCCCTGACCGAAGTCTCGACCCCGATAAACTGGCCCAGTTTGAACTGGTGGCCTCATTGCTCGATGACCAGATTCGCTATTATCTCGAGTCATTCGAAATCAACAGCGGCCGGGAAAGACTTGCCGTCGCCTATAAGCGAAGCGAGATCGACAGTAAACTCGATTTCTTCAGGGATCATTTTATCAAGCCGTCCGGTTTTCAATTGCGCTCATGGGCGATGGCGGCCGGATATACGCATTACTGCCGGCCCGGCGGAGGACGCCTGATCTGCCTGATCGACATTACCGATAGCCTGGCATCGTATTGCTTTGTCGAAAACGGCCGGCCCATTCACCTGGGCGCGGTTATCAGCAATGCCGGAATAAACGACAGCGACCCGGGCCGATCGAAGGCGTTTCTTCTTGATATCATCGCCACCATACAGTACCAGATGCTGACCTATGATAAACTATCGCAGTCGGTGCCGCTCTCGGTTATAATCATAACCGGCAAACGCTGCAATCAGGAACTGGCCGTCGGGATAGAAAAGGGTCTGGGCATTAAGACTGTCCTGCCGGAAATGCGCAAAGAATTATTTGCACCCGAAGTTTTTCCGGAATCACACAAGTATCTTGTCGGCCTCGGCCTTACAGCGGAGTGATCCATGCGCGTAACAGGCGGAACATTGAAGGGGCGAAGGTTGTCCACCGCACCCGGGATGGCGACCCGGCCGACTACCGATAAGGTCCGCCAGTCGATTTTCAATATATTGATGCATGAAATTGAGGACGCCGAGGTGCTTGATTTATTCGCCGGCTCGGGGGCGCTGGGAATTGAAGCGGTCTCCCGGGGAGCCCAATCGGCCGTCTTTGTGGAATTGGTGTACAAGCCGGTCACCGTCATTAAACAGAATCTGGAATCACTTGGGCTCGAGGCCCGGGTTATGACCATGGATTATCGTGAAGCCTGCCGGATTCTTGCCGAAAGCGGGAGACAATTTGACCTGATTTTCGCCGATCCGCCGTATGAAAAAATAACCCCCCAGGAAGTGGCGGAAACGGTGGCGCAATATAACTTGCTTAGAAATAAAGGATTACTTATTATTGAGCATAAGTCCGGAATGAGTATAAATTCGGATAATATCGTATTATTGAAAAAAAGGAAATTTGGACAGACCGAGGTTTCATTTTATGCCGGCAAAGAATAACAGCGTTGTCAGGACCGCCATTTATCCGGGAACCTTTGACCCGATTACTAATGGGCATCTGTCCCTGGTGCAACGAGCGACCCAGCTTTTTGACCATATTATTGTCGCTGTCGCCATGAATGCCGGCAAGAATCCTCTTTTTTCTCATGAGGAACGGATCGAACTGGTCCGGGAGAGTCTCAAGGAAATAAATCCGGAAAATCCGGTCGAAGTTATTAAATTCGACGGGCTGCTGGCGGATCTTGCCAGGGATCTGAAAGCCTGTGCCATCATCAGGGGTCTGCGGGCGGTTTCGGATTTCGAGTACGAATTCCAGATGGCCCTGATGAATCGTAAAATGGCTCATCATGTCGAAACCGTTTTTCTAATGCCCGCTCTTTCATGGGTGTATCTATCATCGACCATTGTCAAAGATGTCGCCTCGCATAACGGGGATATCCATACCCTGGTGCCGCCTGTGGTGAAAGCGGCCCTGCACAAAAAATTTAACATATCCAAATAAGGAATAATTATCCATGGCAGATAATCCTGAACAAGACCGGGAGGATATCGAACAAACTCAGGTGCCGCTGGAAGATCTTATCCGAACCAGACGACAGAAACTGGCCGACCTGAGGGAGAAAAATATCAATCCATATCCTTACCGTTATGAGCGGACCCATATAATCAAAGAGGCCAGGGATAACTATGACACGCTTGCAGCCGGTCAAACCGCGCTAAAGCTGGCCGGGCGCATTATGCTCAAGCGGAAAATGGGCAAAGTCATTTTTTCGGACATTCATGACCTGTCCGGAAAATTACAGATATATGTCAAAATCGATAATGTCGGCAAAGATGAATTCAAACTGTTCGATAAAAAAATAGATCTGGGTGATATCATCGGTGTCGAAGGAACGCTGTTCACCACCAAAACCGGCGAGATGACGGTATCGGTGACCAAATTCGAATTGCTTTCCAAGTCGCTGCATCCGCTTCCCGACAAACATTCGGGGCTGGTTGACAAGGAACAAAGATACCGCCGGCGCTATGTCGATCTGATCGTCAATCCCGAAGTTCGCGACACGTTTGTAAAGCGAGGCACCATCATCAGGTCCATACGGGAGTTCCTGGGCAGCCGCGGTTTTCTTGAGGTGGAAACGCCGATTCTTCAGCCGATTTATGGCGGGGCGGCGGCGCGGCCGTTCAAGACGCATCATAACACGCTCGACATCGATCTTTTCCTGCGCATCGCCGACGAACTTTATCTCAAACGCTTGATTGTCGGCGGTTTCGAAAAAGTGTGGGAATTCTGCAAAGATTTCCGCAATGAGGGCATGGATCGTCTGCATAATCCGGAATTTTCGATGGTTGAACTGTACTGGGCCTACGCCGACTACAAGGATATCATGGCGTTGTTTCAGGACATGATGCGCAAGGTGGTCTTTGATCTGCATGGTTCATACAAGCTGGAATATGAAGGCATGCAGCTTGATTTCGAACCGGACTTCAAGGAAATCTCGATGGTTGATGCCGTCAAGGTGGAAACCGGCGTCGATCTCCTGCTGCTCGATTTTGAAGCGGCCAAGAACAAAGCCCGGGAGTTCGAAATCGATTCTGAAGATTTAATCAACTGGGGCAAGGTGGTCGAGCGCTTCTTTGAAAAAATAGTCGAACCGAAACTGGTCCAGCCCACTTTTATCAAGGACTATCCGCTGGATATATCGCCGCTGGCCAAGATCCACCGCGGCAACCCGCGACTGACCGAAAGGTTCGAGTGTTTTATCGCCGGTCTGGAAACGGGCAACGCCTTCTCGGAATTGAATGATCCCGATGACCAGCGGGCCCGGTTCGAGTCCCAGGGGAAAGCACGCGAGGCGGGCGACGAGGAAGCGCATCAGCTCGATGAAGACTATATCATGGCGTTGATGTACGGCATGCCGCCGACCGGAGGGCTGGGCTTCGGTATCGACCGGCTGGTGATGATTCTGACCAACAGCCATTCAATCCGGGATGTAATTCTATTTCCGCAGATGCGCCCGGAGTTGGAAGCTGGTGCTGATAGAGGTAATATTTTTAAGGGCAAAAGTAATAAGTAAAATTCTCGTTGTGCCAGGTCTTGATTTTCCGATATCAATCGGGGAATTGTGATCTGACACGCGAAGAGTATAATAAAAAGCGAATGAAATACGAACGATATATAGCCGGCCGGTACCTGCGCTCCGGCCGATTTTTTACCTCAGTCTCGACTTGGATCACCTCTCTCGGTGTAACGCTCGGAGTGGCCGTGGTTTGTTTCGTCATGTCGATGCATAATGGTTTCGAAACCGAATTGCGAACCCGCCTGCTCGGAACGACCTCGCATATAACGATCTTCCCCCGCAATTCTATGACCATGACCGATTACCGGGAGATAATCGAAAAAGTCGAAGCCATCGATGATGTTGTCGCCGCTTCGCCGTTTATCTATTACAAGGCGGCGATTTCATCGGAAGAGGCCGGCGATGGTATCGTGATCAGGGGGATCGACCCTGAAATGGAAAGGCGAACCGCCAATATCGCCGATGATATCAAACGCGGTGAATACAATTTTGAAATCCCGGCTTTCGACAGCACCGAAAAAGCCTATGGTATAATAATGGGTGTGACTCTCGCCGACCGGCTGGGTGTCACTGTGGGCGATCCGATCGTGTTGTATTCATTAAGGGGCGAGGACTTGCGCCGCAATACCCGGCCCCGCGTGGCCAAGTTTTATGTAACCGGTGTCTTTGAAACCGGAATGTACGAATTTGATGCCCAGCTTGGCTATATTTCATTGACGGCCGCGCAGGATCTCTTCAAGATGCACGACGAAGTGACGGCGGTGCATCTTAAATTAACCGATATCTATCTGGCCGAGCAGGTTGCGCCGGCTATATCGGCCGCGGTCGGATTTAATTTTCAAATCGTTCCCTGGAACGAATTGCATAAAAATCTTTTCACCTGGATCTCTCTTGAGAAAAAACTGCTGTTTATCGGCTTTATTCTGATTGTTCTGGTGGCCGCTTTTTCGATTATTTCGACGCTGGTGATGCTGGCGATGGAAAAACGCACGGAAATCGGTATTTTAAAAACGCTCGGTTCGACCGCCGGATCGATTCGCCGGATTTTTGTCTATGACGGTCTGGTGATTGGGTTTATCGGCATATTCCTTGGCTGGACAATAGCTTTGGTCGCCGCCTGGATTCAAAACAAATATGCTCTGATTTCGCTTCCGGGCGACCTTTACTTCATAAATTACCTCCCCATCCAAGTCAACCCCTTTGATTTTCTTCTGTCCGGAGGCATTACAATTATTATCTGTTTTCTGGCCGCCTTATATCCGGCTGTCAGAGCCTCGAATCAATCCGTAATAGATGTACTGCGTAAGTAAATAATGCGAAATAATCGCGCGGCCTAAATTATTTGACGATTTTGGCGAAAATAGTTATATACTAATAGATTGACTTTGGGATAGGGAGAATATTTGAATTGGAAGCAACCGGCAAAAACCATCTCCTCGCGGCCCGGAATATCCACCGAAACTTTAAAACCACTGAAGGTATTTTAGAAGTCTTGAGAGGCATTGATCTGGAAGTGGTTAGGGGTGATATGCTTGCGGTCGTGGGTGAATCAGGTGTCGGGAAATCGACCTTGTTGCATGTCCTTGGAGGCCTGGATCGGCCCACTCAGGGTATGGTGGAAGTGAACGGCGAAACGCTGGGAGACAAGAGCGAATCGGAACTGGCGAGGTTTCGTAATATCCACATCGGCTTTGTCTTTCAGCAGCAGTATCTTCTCGAGGATTTTACGGCGCTTGAGAATGTCATGATGCCGAGCCTGATCGCCGATAAAAGTCGTTCGGAAGCCGCCGATATTGCCAGAGAATTGCTGGCCGATGTCGGGCTGACCGGCCGGATGAATCATATGCCCAACCAGATGTCGGGCGGTGAGCAGCAGCGGGTGGCGGTGGCCCGGGCCCTGGCCAACAAGCCGGAAATCGTTATCGCCGACGAACCTTCGGGTAATCTGGATATAAAAACCGGTGAAAAACTTCATGAACTGCTGGCCCATCTCAACCAGACCAGGGGTATCACCTTCCTCATCGCCACGCACAATATTGATTTGGCCAAAAAGTGCCGCCGAGTTGTAAAATTAGAAAACGGCCTTGTCAGCGAGGTCGCCGAAAGTTAGGATAAAATTATGGTGTGTCAGGATTGTAAAAAGCAGACGGCTACGGTCCATCTCACGCAAATTATAAATAACGAAAAATTGGTTGTTTCGTTGTGCAAGGATTGTGCCGCCAAAAGAGGCTTTCATTCGCCGCTGGATAATGTCCCGTTTCCACTAAGCGATCTGATATCGGGCTTGATACAGCAATCGCCCCAGAAACCGGGCGATATTCCCGATATCACATGCTCACGATGTGGTTTGACTTTCGAACAGTTCGCCCATCAGGGCCGCTTCGGCTGCGGTGAATGTTACAGTGCTTTTCGTTCACGCCTCGAGCCGATTATGCGCAAGATTCACGGCTCTTCGCTCCATAAAGGTAAGATGCCTGTCGCCGGTGAGGGCGAACCGATTCCCGTCAGGGAAGAAGAAAGACTGGAAGAAATGCTCAAAAAGGCCATCGAAAGTGAAGATTTCGAACGCGCCGCCGATCTACGGGATAAATTAAAAGCGGTCCGCGAGGCTCATTTGATTACAAAGGATGAAGAGTGAGCGCAATGTTTGAAGACATGGCCAAAAATTTAACCGGGTGGCTCTCCGGAAAAGGTGATGATAACATGGTTGTGTTGTCATCAAGAGTCCGCCTGGCCCGAAATGTCGCCGGGTGTATTTATCCGTCGTCGGCCGATTCCGCCACCAGGGAAAAGGTGGTCGGCTATTTCGAATCGGCGGTCGAGCGGTCCGATTTGCTCTCCAAAGGCAGCCTGTTGCGCGGAAGCGACCTGACTCCGCTGGATCGTGATTTCCTGGTGGAGCGACATCTGATGTCGCCCGGCTTTATGCAGGATGATAAATCACGGGCCCTCTTTATCAGTGCTGACGAGCAGATTTCCATCATGATTAATGAGGAGGATCATCTGCGGATTCAGGCCCTGTCTGCCGGTCTCAACCCGGACAGCCCGTTTGAAATTGCGGGAAATTACGATAATGAAATCGGCCGGCACCTTGAATTCGATTATGATTCCGATTTTGGCTTTTTGACCGCCTGCCCCACCAATGTCGGCACCGGCCTCAGAGCCTCGGTTTTGATTCATCTGCCCGGCCTGGTAATAACCAAGGAAATTGACCGGGTTATATCAAAAATTACCAAAATGGGCGTTATTGTTCGTGGTTTTTATGGCGAAGGAAGTGACGTTCTGGGGAATCTTTTCCAGGTTTCGAATCAAAATACGCTGGGCGTGTCCGAGACGGAAACACTGCAGATGATTGCGAGCGTCACGCGCTCGATTATCGCCGAAGAAGCTCATGCACGCGAAAGACTTATGAGTGAGGCTCCGGATCATATCAGCGATAAAATCTGGCGCGCTTATGGAATTTTAAGAAATGCCCGGGTGCTGACGTCCGAAGAGGTCATGAATCTGCTTTCGGCCGTCAGGCTGGGAATAGCCCTGAACGTTATTGACCGTGTCAAGATATCAATGATAAATGAAATCCTGCTTTTATCTCAACCGGCTCATCTCCAGAAATATTACGGTAAAGAGATGTCGCAGGATCAGCGTGATGTAATCAGGGCGGAAATGGTAAGAGAAAAATTAAAATAAAAGGCACAAATAATCCTGAAGAAGCGTTACAGAGTAGGAAAATAATAGAAAGGTAATAAAAAATGAATGAGATGTTTACGGAATTAGCCCGGAAGGCCATAGAATTTGCCAGGGAAGAAGCTGCAAGGCTTCGGCATGACTATATCGGGACCGAGCATCTCCTGCTGGGATTAATCAGGCTTGGTGAAGGTCGGGCGGTTGAGATCATAAATAATCTGGGACTGGAAACCACGGATCTCAAAACTTCCATCGAGGAAGTCGTTCAGCCTGCGGGCGGGACCATGACCATGGGCCAGTTGCCCCTGACGGCGCGGGCTAAGAAGACCCTGGAAGTCTCCGGGCAGGAAGCACGGGCGCTTAAATCCAAAGATATTGACACCGAACATATCCTTCTGGCGCTTCTGAAGGATGAAGAAGGGGTTGCCGCACAGGTCCTTTCGATGTATGAAATCGACTATAAGGAAGTCTATGAAGAGCTGAAAAATGTCCAGACCGGCAAACCATCTTCATTCAAGCGCAAACGCAAAAAATCAAAGACCCCGGCTCTTGACCATTATGGCCGCGATCTGACCGAATTGGCGCGCCGCGGCCGGCTTGACCCGATTATCGGGCGGGCCGATGAAATCGAGCGTGTCAGCCAGATTCTATCCCGCCGCAAGAAGAACAATCCGGTTCTTATCGGCGAACCCGGTGTCGGCAAGACTGCCATCGCCGAGGGGCTGGCCCAGCGCATTGTCGAGGGCAAGGTTCCGCAGACACTCGATAACAAACGGCTGGTGACGCTTGATATGGCGTCGCTTGTTGCCGGAACCAAGTACCGCGGGCAGTTCGAAGAACGTCTCAAAGCGGTTATGACTGAAATCATCAATTCCAAAGATGTCATTATTTTCATCGATGAACTGCATACCATCGTCGGCGCCGGCGGCGCCGAAGGTTCGCTTGATGCCAGCAATATTTTCAAGCCGGCTCTTTCACGCGGCGAACTGCAGTGTATCGGTGCGACAACTTTGAATGAATACAGAAAATATATCGAAAAGGATGGCGCCCTCGAACGCCGCTTCCAGACCATTATGGTCGAGCAGCCGGGCGAAGAAAATACCATCAGGATTTTGCAGGGTCTCAAGCCCAAATATGAAGAGCATCATAAATTGACCATTTCCGACGAAGCGATTACGGCGGCGGTGAAGCTGTCCAATCGCTATATCAGCGGCCGTTTTCAGCCCGATAAGGCAATCGATGTTATCGATGAGGCCGGCAGCCGCGCGCACCTGGCCACTTTTGCCAAACCGGATTTGTTCAATGATATCGAAAATGAAATTTCCAGGCTGCAGGAAGAAAAAGAAAAGGCGGTCAAGAATCAGGCCTTCGAAACTGCGGCCCAACTGCGTGACGAATTGAAATTCAAAAAAGAAAAACTTCAGGATTTGAAAAAGGAATGGGACCAGAAACGGGAAGAGAAAAAAATCGTCCTGCAGGAAGATGATATTGCCCATATCGTATCGCAGATGACCGGTATTCCGCTCTTCCGCCTCGAAGAAAAAGAATCGAAACGTCTTCTCCGTATGGAAGATGAATTGCGCAAGCGCATTATCGGCCAGGATGAGGCAATCAACACCGTCACACGCGCCATCCGCCGCGCCCGGGCCGGGCTCGGCGATCCGCGACGCCCGATCGGATCATTTATCTTTCTGGGTCCGACCGGTGTCGGCAAAACCGAGCTGGCGAGAGTGCTGGCGGAATTCATTTTTGAAGATGCCGAATCGCTGATTCGTATCGATATGTCCGAATACATGGAGAAGTTTGCCGTCTCAAGACTGATCGGCGCTCCTCCGGGATATGTCGGCTATGAGGAGGGCGGCCAGTTGACCGAGAAAGTCAGACGCCGGCCGTATTCGGTGGTTTTGCTCGATGAAATCGAAAAGGCGCATCCGGATGTCTTCAATATCCTGCTCCAGCTTATGGACGACGGCTCGCTGACCGATTCCTTCGGCCGCAAGGTCGATTTCCGCAATACCGTGGTCATTATGACCTCGAATATCGGAACCAGAAGGATCAAGGACGGCAAGACCATGGGCTTTGGCTCCGAAGCGGAAGAATCCTCACATGATTCGATGAAGAAGAAAGTGATCGAGGAGCTGAAAAAGCTGTTCAACCCGGAACTGCTTAACCGCATCGATGAAAGCGTCATTTTCCACTCACTGAGCATCGATCATATCAAGGAAATCGTTGCGATCCTTACTGCCGATGTCGCTAAGCGCTTGGCGGAGAAGGGAATAAGTTTCACGCTGTCCGAAGAGGCCGTAACCTTCCTGTCGACCAGGGGCTACGAGCCGATGCTGGGTGCCAGACCGCTCCGGCGGGCGATCCAGAAATACCTGGAAGATCCGTTGGCTGAAGAACTTCTGCGCGGCCAGTACGCGGGCGATTGCAACCTGTATATCAGCGCCGATGAAGAAAAACTGCTTTTCACCTTCAATGAGAAGCCGGCCGCTGAAGAAAAACCGCAGCAGGTCCGCAATTAAAAACGCTTGCTTTTTTGAAAATAATTATTATAATACACGGCCCGGTGAAAGCCGGGCCGTAATTTTGAATATAATGTTTTGAGATAAGAGGTAGTGTTATGGCTCACAAAAAAGGCGTAGGTTCCTCCCGCAACGGCCGCGACAGCCACGGCCAGCGGCGCGGCGTCAAAGCCTATTCCGGCGAAGCGGTCACCGCTGGAACGATTATTGTCCGTCAGTGCGGCACCAAGTTCCACCCCGGCCTCAATGTCGGCCGCGGCAAGGATGACACGCTGTATGCCAAGGCCACCGGCGTGGTTAAATTCCAGCAGAAGGGACGCGACAAGAAATTCGTTTCCGTCTTTGAATAAGACCGGCTTCAGGCCCTGTCAAAAAACCAGCCCGCATCATTAAAGATGCGGGCTTTTTTGCGCTATGCCCTGATCCGCCTCCGGAGAAGCGGACCTAATGGAGGCGGGCATGCTTCATTTATAACGTTTATCCATTAACCGATATCTTACAAATTGTTTCCAAAAAATCCATGCTCGCCAAAAGTAATTTCCGGTCGTAGGCCCGACTCTGATCGAATTGAACATATTAGCGACTTTCAATGTTATAAGCTTAAACCTTTACCGGATAGAAATATGCCAAGAATTTCAGCCATTGCGACCGCCGTGCCGCCATATAGTATCGCTCAAAACGAAGCCAAAGCCTTTACAATGCGGCTGTTCGGGACACACCGAACCGATGTTGACCGGCTTATGCCTCTTTTTGACAATGCCGGAATCGGGACCCGATATTTCTCCGTCCCCAGCCAATGGTTTGAGCAGGAACATGATATTGCCGAAAAAAATAATATCTATATCGAATCCGCGACCGATCTGGGCGCGAAAGCCGCCCGCAAAGTCATGGAAATGACAGGAACTAATGCCGATCAGATTGATTACATCATCTACATAAATACGACCAGGCTGGCGACACCTTCGATTGATGCGCGGCTCATTAATGTCCTGGGCCTGCGCCACAATATCCGCCGCACGCCGATCTGGGGCCTGGGATGCGCCGGCGGTGCCGCCGGCTTGTCGCATGCCTACCATTATTTGCTGGGACATCCGGATCATCGCGTCCTTCTGGTCGCGGTCGAATTGTGCGGCCTTACCTTCAATAGTGATGATTTTTCAAAAAGTAATCTGGTTGCCTGTGCTTTATTCGGCGAAGGGGCCGCGGCTGCGTTGGTGTCCGGTGACAATGTCAAAAGCGATGGCCTCGAAATCGTCTCGACGCGCTCGACCTTTTATCCTGATTCGCTGAGCGTGATGGGCTGGAATATCGTCTCACGCGGCATGCAGGTGGTTTTTGACAAACGTATTCCCGACATAATCCTGGCCAATGCCGCGACCGAGATGGATACTTTTCTGTCCGAATGCGGCCTGTCCAAAGAAGATATCTTATATTATTTATATCATCCGGGCGGAATGAAAGTGGTCGAAGCCTACGAAACGGCGTACCACGTCAATGGCGACAGCTTTGCCCTCTCCCGCGATATTTTGCATGACTACGGCAACATGTCCTCGGTGACCGTGCTTTTCGTCATCGCGCGATATCTTGAAAAGCACGGTCTGAGAAATCCGGGCTACGGCATCATATCCGCCCTCGGTCCCGGTTTTTGCTCTGAATCGCTTCTGGTAAAACTATAGCGAGTCAGGTCGCGCTCTGTTTCTATGGGCAATTCGGCGCCGGGCCTCCTTTGTAGAGATAGTTTATCAGGTAAACAATATCCAGCAGGTTGATCGATCCGCCGCCGTCGCCGTCGCCTGATTCAATCGGGTCAGGGGCCGCGCCGCTTCGATACAGGTAATTTATAAGAAACGTAATATCCAGAATATTCATAAATCCGTCACCGTTGGCATCGCCGCAGAGATAAATGACCGTGACAAACAACAGCGTGTCCACATTGCAGGCATCCATAGCAATAACCGTGACCGGTTCGACAAAAGCGGTATCGGGGGCGGTTCCTTTTAGTGTATCATTGATAACTGTGCACCAGTGGGGCATTTCTGGATATATAACACTGTGGCTGGCATCATCCGGGTCAGTGATTGTCGGATAGTAGCTGAATTCGTGTAGGAATTGAACCAGCACTGTGTCGCCCGGTGACTCCATGGTGAACATGAAATTATTGCAGGGGTCGCACGAATCGCCGATACCGTCAAGGTCATAATCCTCCTGCAATGGGTTATATTGATCGGGGCAGTTGTCGCATAAATTGCCTTTGTTATCGCTATCGGAATCCTCTTGCCCGCTGTTTGCGATATTGGGACAATTATCGCAAGCATCACCAAATGTATCATCATCACTATCTTCCTGACCCTGATTATTTGCAGTTGGACAATTGTCACAAATATCGCCATAACTGTCATTATCGGAGTTCATCTGATCAGCATTGCCAATATTCGGACAATTATCACAGGCATCGCCCTTACCGTCAGTGTCAGTATCAATCTGGTCGGGATTGGACATCATCGGGCAATTGTCAGTGGTATTGGGGATACCATCATCATCCAAATCCAGAATCTCATATACCTCCATATAACCGCTGCTAAAGGATGTTGTGTACCCAATGCATAACTCCAGCCATCCGTCGTTATTTACGTCTGCAAATGTGACTACGTCGATGCTCCCGCCCGGACCTGTAGACCAAATAATTGAATCCGTCTGTCTGTCTATTAAGCAAGCATAGCCACCAAATGTCATAGTGGTGACGGCAACTGCTATCTCGGGTATCTGATCTCCATCTACATTTCCCATTGCCAATGTTGTCGGCCCCCAGAAAGGCTCATCAGAAAAATCATAAGACCATTCTTCTACCCAATTACTGTCGAATACCTTAACCTGTCTAATATCTGTCGGGGAGGTTCCGGTCGTATGGCAAATAACGAATTCAATCTGATTATCATTATCCACATCACCGCATGCGGTTCCCCGAAATACACTTGATGCTCCCAACTTCCATTCTACCGAATTGGGTGTTCTGTCCACCATAAATACTTTGGAACTGTCGGAGACAGCAACATCGGTTTCCACAAAGATTATTTCCAGAGCTGAGTCATTATCCAAGTCGCAGACTGTGGAACCCTCACTGAAAAAATAGTGGGTTTCTAATGTAGTGTCAAATTCGATGGCATGACTAATCCCATCAAAAATAAGAATCCTGCCGAAATCCTGCTGAACCGCTGCCCTCCATATCCCTGCGAATATCTCATTGACACCGTCAAGATCAAAATCTGCTACATGGAGACTCACCACAGTACCAATGTTTTCACTTTTCCACTCCAAGCTATAAGTGCTTCCATCGTAAATATATATATGTCCCTCTGCGCCTTCCTCCCAAGAAGTAGTCGATCCGACGATGATTTCTGTGTCGCCGTCTCCATCTATGTCCGTCACTTGAATTTTGTTTGGGTATCCAGTATCGAGCATAATTGAGGTATCCAAGATTTTACTTACCCCATTAAAGACCCTAAAAGGGCTTACTCCGGTATATCCAAGCTGGCAACCAACAATTGTTTCCTTCACCCCGTCCATGTTTGCATCCGCTACTATTATATCTTGGACCTGACCGATATCGCCGGTATTCCAATATAATGCTATTTCGGCATGAGCCGGCGGAAAAGCTAAGGCGAAAATGAGCGCTAATGCACATGGAGGACAGCCCATTAATTGAGTTTTCATTGATTTTCCTCCTTGTTCAGAGTAAAGGTTCTTAATGTGTAAAGTCGACATTAGGGATGTGCTCTGAAAATCCCCGATTTCTCCCGTAAAAGTGTCGACTGAAGCCAGTAATTTCCCAATAAGATTTCAAATCACTATTACAATGTTTATGGTTTCTCCGAGCATCATATTATGGTATCGTGAGCATAGTCCCCTGGCTTCTCCGATGTGCTCTTTTTGATATGCTCAGAACCCAGACAGGTAAAAACCTGATTTATAACATAAATATACAGATGTCCCGGGCTTTGTCAAGGCAGATTATTTCCCCGACAGCGCCTCTACATAATAATCACTATCTTGCCCACCTGATTGCCGTACTCCGACTCGACTGAGTAGTAATAAATCCCCGAAACCGGCACCTGCGTGTTCCGGGTAATCATATCCCAGATGTCATGCATGCTCTGCGGACTGTCTGGCGGGTAATCATGATCGATCTGGCGAACCAGATCGCCATCGATGGTGAAAATCCTGATAGTGCATTTATGCGGCAAATTCGTAAAATGAATCGCCCGGACCCGATCGTCCGGCATACTTTCCTGTCCGCGCCCCTCAAAACCGCCTCCTTCGGCCGAACGGTAATTGCCGTCGATACGATAAGGATTGGGATAAACAATGACATTCAGCCCTTCCGCCTCGACGATACCGGTTCGGTTCTGGGCATATTCGGCCACCATATTCACCGACGGGCTCGATTCGAGCGACAGCAGGCCGCTGGTCGGTGAACCATAGTCGAAAGCGGTCACCGATACATAGTACAGTTGTGACGGCAGCAGGTTTCTGAAAACATATTCGTACTCATAATATTTTAACAGGCTGTCTTCGGTCAACTCCTCAGGGTAATATATCGCCGCCGAATCGACAATGAGTGTACTGGGCGGGGGTTGATCCGGAAACCGCTTGTAGATACCCATCGTATCTCTCAATTCCGACTGGTTCCAGTCCTGCGCCGCAAAATAAAAGATCGAATCCATCCAGTAAAACCGGTGATCGATCGAAAAGCTCGTGGGGTCGAGATTACTGCCGTACAGCGCCCGGAGTGAATCAAGTGTAAAAGGCGGGTTGCGCAGTTCCCAGATGCCGCGTGATTCGTTCCAGATATATTTGTTGTAATCATCCCGGTCGTACGATGAAACCAGAACAAAGTCGGATTGCAGTTGCGACAGCGATATATAGACACGATACCCTTCGAAGTCGGCCACCCGGCTGAAGATATCTTTTTCGGTTTCCGATCGAAGCCCGTTCCAGCGGACCCGCAATTCCCCGCGATTGAACTCATCGATACTCGGCATAACCCGAAGCACCGGCGGCGGGGGAGGAGCCGCCCCGCGAAAATCGGGAACACCGTCACCTTCATACCAGAGCGTATCGGCCTGGGTATAGACCATGGTCGTTTCAATCACAACCGGATCGATCGACACCGTATCAAAAACAAATGTTGAGTCATAGACGCAAATACGGTACTTCCCAAAGTAGCCGTTGCCGTCGCTGTCATAGCCGGGGTTGTCATAGATCCACGACGCCCACATGGCATTCTTGGCAAAGTCGGTGAAGTCAAGCCGGTCAGAATATGGCTGCGGATTGTACGGCTGATAATACTGGTCCCAATCTTCGCAGCGGCGGTGAAAATTAGCACCGGCGACATAGGCAAAACTGACCGGAAGCACCTCGCCCGGGCTGATATCGAACGGCCCGAATGACAGCAAAAAGCGGGTGTCATAACCATTGGAAAAATCGGGAGCCTGCGCCGATGGCGGCAGCCAGCCGGCGGCCGTTTGATCGACGGCGCTGAAAAGCTGATCATAATCGAACTCTTCGTGCCTCAGCACATAATATTTATTTTTATCCCCCTCGGGAGTGCCGAGAAACCCGCCGAAATCGCGAAACGGATCATTCGGCGTGCCTATCCGTCGCGGGCCGAAATCGAGCGAGGCATCAGGATTGGATATCCACCAGTTGAAGGAGTACTTGAGCGAATCGGAAGGTGTTCGGACCACCCTGATACCGGTCACCGAGGTCAGCTCAAACCCACCGGGACAGGCCGGCGGCGGCGCCGAGCGGCCGTCATTGTCGGCCAGCCAGGCGATATTGACCGTATCGATAAAGCCGCATCCCTGATCGGAGGCGGCATAACGCCGAAAACCGCAGATATCATCGGTAAAATCATCATAATTGCCGCTGCGCGGCGTAACCTCGGCGTCGAGGTATATGCCGAGATACGCTTTCTTTATTTCCCGATATCCGATATTTTTAATAGAGTAATCAAACAGAATAAAGTCTTCCGCATAGGCATAACTCCAGGCGTACGAACGCTGGCTGATTTCGACATTGATCGGGATATGGGGCCGCCCGTCGGTCGGATCGATTTCCACATAGGATGGATTGGTCAGGGTATCGGTGTAAATGGCGATAAAATCCTGCTCCGAGAGCGCCTCAACATCGTCCGTATTTAGAATGGATGCTTCTTTGATTTCCCCCCGGGGATATGGATCGGGGAACATCTCGCGGGTAAGCTGCCAGCCGTCGGCACCGACCGAAACCAGCGTATCGCGCCCGACCACCGCCCCGATCCAGAAAGCGCCGCCGAAGATGTGCTTCAGACGTCCCGGATACAGGTATATTCCCGATGGCGCCGCGGCGCCGACCACTTCCTCACCGATAAAACCGGTCCCGATACTTCCGATGTTAGTAATTGTCAGGCCAAGTTTATTTATATCATGTATGGCGTAAGATACGTACGGTGCATCCAGAGCCGTTTTCCCGACCGGGGTAGTCGGAGCAGTCGGCCTTTCCGTTCGGTAAAGATTTCTGGCCGAGACCGCTGAAAAATCGAGTATGGATATCAGCAAAAGCAGTAATATTAACAGCGCCTTATTTTGCAGATGAGACATATTCTTTCGGCTGCCTCATAAGATGGGTTATTGCAACAAGCTCGTCCCTTATAAATATACTTTTTGTTGAGAGATGTCAACTTATGAGTGACAGTTAAATGAAAAAGACGGCCCCGGGCCGCCTTTTTCGACAGGAAGTCATTTTATAATATGATATTAATCCTTCACATTATCAGCACCATTTTGCCGATCTGGCTCCCGTATTCCGATTCAACCGAGTAATAGTATATTCCCGAAACAGGAGACTGGGTGTTGCGGGTGACTATATCCCGGATATCATGCATACTTTGTGGGCTGTCGGGCGGATAATCGTGATCAATCTCCCGAACCAGATCCCCGTCGATCGTGAAAATCCTGATAGTGCATTTATGCGGCAGATTGGTAAAGTGAACGGCCCTGACCCGGTCATCGGGCAATGTCTCCTGTCCGCGCCCCTCGAAAAAGCCCCCGCCAGCGCTTCGATAATTGCCGTCAATACGGTAAGGGTTTGGATACACTATAACACTTAATCCTTCCGACTCGACCTTGCTTGTTTGATTTTGCGCATATTCGGCCACCATATTCTTGGTCGGGCTGCTTTCCAGTGACATCAGCCCGCTTCCGGGGGCGCCATAGTCAAAAGCGGTCACCGAAACATAATACAATTGCGATGGAAGAATATTATCCAGCACAAACTCGTATTCATAATATTTTAGCTCTCCCTCCGGTGTCAGATCATCGGGAAAATAAACCGCTGCCGAATCAAGATCGAGAGTTCCCGGCGGCGGCTGGTCGGGATATATCTTATGGATTCTCGCGGTGTCGCGCCACATCTTGCGGATAAATATCCATCCCTCCGCTCCGGTCGAAACCAGTGTATCCCGGCCGACAACGGCCCCGATCCAGAAGGCCCCGGCAAAGAGATATTGCTGGTTGCCGGGAAAAGGATAAGTGCAGGAAGGCGCTCGAAATCCGGTCAGGGGATCATTGACATTGCCGCCACGATCGATGAAACCGGTGCCAAAACTGCCCTGATTCGTAATGGTCAGGCCGATCTTCCCGACATTATGCACCCCCACGGTTACATAAGGGACATCGGTCATATATTTGCCGACCGATGTGAACGCATCAGCGGCATCAAGAGCTTCGCGGCTCGATCCCGAGGCTGTCAGGATAAGCATGAGTGCAAACATCAATGAGGGGATAACAATAAGTCGTTTAACGAACTGCATATTGTCTCCCGGAAAATGAAAATTTCAATGTCTAAGAATAGGACGCCCGGGATATGATTTCATCAAAAGTAAATAATTGATATTACCAATTTCGATTGGTCGGAATAGTGGATTTTGTTCGATTACGAACGAAGACAATGCAAAAGGCCGCCGGAAAACCGGCGGCCATGTTGACTAGAGAGGCAAGCTAAAGGAAGTCTAGGTGACTTCATTTATTTATACGGATTGTTGGAAAAACCTGATGGATAAATTGGATAAATATAGTCTTCTATACAAAAAAATCATGTAAGAAAAAGAAGGGCTACTCCGGCCGTCGTAATGACCGCCCCGAGGACCGCCCGGATAGTTACCTTTTCATGGTATATTAAGATTACCAAAGGGATAACCAAAACCGGAACGGTCGCCATGATAGCCGCCGCAATGCCGGTTGCTGTGTATTTTATGGCCACCAGCGACAGCCAGACCCCAAGAAACGGGCCGCAAATCGATCCGCCCAGCGCCAGAAGCATGGCACGACGATCGCGTGCTTTTTTAATCGTTTCGATATTATCACCCCGAAACATCCCAATCAGCCAGATTGCCCCGGTCGCGGCTATCATCTGGATAAAAGTCGCCGGAAGCGGATCCAATGTCCCGGCCATCCCGGCTTTGGCCAAAACCAGGCCGATAGCCTGGCCGGCCGCCCCGCAAACCGCCATTAAGATTCCAAATCCCTTTTTCCCGTCCGATTGTATCGAACGGTTATTGACCGGCTGTCTTTCAGCCGTTACCCAGGCGATTCCCGAAATAGTCAGAACAATGCCGGCTATAGGGTAAAATCCCAGTGTTTCACCGATCAAAAACCAGGCAATGACGGCCGTTATGATGGGAGAGACCGAGAAAACCAGCAGTGTCATCCTGGTTCCGATCGAGATAAAGGCCGAAAAAAGGCAGAGATCGCCAAGCGAGAGCCCGATTATGCCGCTCACAATCAGATACATATATGATTGACCGCTGATGCCGCCGGGCAGAAGCCGGCCGCTGGTTATCAAAAGCATTATGGCCAGAAAGACGGCGGCAAAAGGAATTCGGAATTTGTTCAGGTGCAGGGAGCCGATTCTTCGGCCGGCTGACGTGAAAAAGATCGAAGTAAACGACCACAGCACGGCTGTGGTCAGGGCGGCGAATTCACCGGTGTATTTCATGGCCCAATATAATGTTTGCCCCAAAAAAGAAAAGAGAATTTCCTGATGAGGACAATATTATTCGGCCCGACACCCGGTTGACTTTATGCCCTCCATTGACTATTATCGCTTTGTTAAATTCGAGGAGTCAATGCCATGAAAATCGTCGTATTTGCAGCTTTATTGTTATTGGTCTTCCTGGGGGCAGGGCCGGCCACTGGAACCGAAGAAAGACCGGAAACCCAAAATATCGACTCATCGGCTGTCGCCAACCCGGCTGCTGCCGAAATCACGACCACGGCCGAATCATCCGAGCCGGTTTACCCGATGTCACCGGAAAGGAAAGAGCTCCTGGCCTCATACTCCCTTCACAAGAATATCTGGCGCTTTATAAGCTTCTTTTTTGATATCATTGTCCTCCTGGCCATATTGTATTCCGGACTTTCGGGCCGGATGCGCCGATGGGCCGAGGCAATCTCGCGGAAGAAGTTTTTTACATATTTCTTTTATGTCCTCTTTTTCATGATCGTCATGTACATCATCTATTTCCCGGTCAGCTACTATATCGAGTTTTCCGTCGAGCATAATTATGGTTTTTCCAATCAAACCTTCTCCGAATGGCTCATTGACGGCCTGAAATCACAGGCGGTTGCCTTTGTCCTGATTTTCATCATAGTCTCGGTTTTGTATTGGCTTATCAACAAATCAAGGCGATGGTGGCTTTATTTTTCCATCCTTGCCGTCCCCTTCGCCGTCTTGCTGATTGTCATCGTCCCGGTTGTCATCTCACCGATGTTCAACAAATTCGAACCGCTCAAGGATAAGAATCTTGAGACGGAGATGATCCAACTGGCGAATCGGGCCGGCATCAAAGATCCCGATGTTTATGAGGTCGATGCTTCAAAACAGTCGAACAAACTCAATGCTTATTTTACCGGGATGTTTGCGACGCAGCGGATTGTCCTATATGACAATATGATCAATGCCCTGACCACCGGTGAGTTGAAATATGTCATGGGCCATGAAATCGGGCATTACAAGATGCTTCATATCTGGAAGGGTCTTCTTATCGCCATCATAATAATATTTGTCGCAGCATATCTGGCGAACAGGCTGTTGCCGGGCCTAATTCGAAAGAACAGCCGGCGATTCGGTTTTGACCGGTTCGGCAGTGTTTCCAGCCTGCCGTTATTATTTTTATTTATTATTGTCTTCAGCTTTTTACTAAACCCGGTCACCAACGGCATCAGCCGTTTTCATGAATACAATGCCGATGAATATGGCTTTCGCCTGGCCGGGGTGACGGTCGATGAGGCCCGGATTACTTTCGAGAAACTGACCGCCTACAACCTGAGCGATCCGGAACCGCCCGCTTTTATCGAATTCTGGTTCTATGATCATCCGGCTTTAAGCAAGAGAATCAAAAATATTGAAAAGTACAGTGAACAATTACGCTCCGGCGTGTAAAATAATATATGAATGCAATATTGCTTGTGTACTAAGAATAATGGAGAAAGTATATGCGTGAGATTAAGACCGACACGATTATCGATGCGGTAAGGAAACTGACTATGGATGCCGCCACCGATCTTGGCGAGGATGTGATTAATTCGCTGGTGTCTGCCAAAAAAGTGGAAGCGTCCCCGGTTGGAAAAGATATTCTGCAGCAGATTATCGACAATGCCAAAATTGCCTATGACGAAAAAGCCCCGATGTGCCAGGATACCGGTTATGCCGTGCTGTTCGTGGAACTGGGGCAGGATGTGCACATCGTCGTCGGCAATTATGAAGATGCCCTCAACGAAGGCATCCGCCGCGGCTACAAGGACGGCTACCTGCGCAAATCGGTGCTGAGTGATCCGATCGAGCGCAAGAACACCGGCGACAACACCCCGGCCGTCATTCATACGCAGATCGTTCCCGGCGACAAAATGAAAATTACGATAGCGCCCAAGGGGGGCGGCTCGGAAAATATGTCCGAAGTGAGAATGATGAAACCATCCGACGGTATTCAGGGCGTAAAGGAATTCGTGATCGATCGCGTTCTCCGTTCCGGCGGTAATCCCTGCCCGCCGGTCATTGTCGGCGTCGGCATTGGCGGCACTTTCGAAAAATGCGCCATGATTGCCAAAAAATCACTGCTTCGCAAAGTCGGCGACCGCCATCCCAATAAATTCTATGCCGATCTCGAGCTGGAACTTCTGGAAAAAATCAACAAGCTGGGTGTCGGCCCGCAGGGACTGGGTGGAACGACCACCGCGCTCGACGTGCATGTCGAGGTGCACCCGTGCCATATCGCCAGCCTGCCGGTCGCGGTCAATACGCAGTGCCATGCCGCGCGGCATAAAGAAGTGATCCTTTAACAGCCAGTAAAGATTTGGAGATACAGACTATGTCAGAGAAAATATATATCACCACGCCGCTGACCGATAAAGTGGTCAAGGATTTGAAAATCGGCGATAATGTCCTGATAACCGGGACCATCTACACCGCCCGTGATGCCGCCCACAAGCGGTTGGTCGATCTGATCGACAAGGGCGAGAAACTTCCGTTCGACGTCACCGGTCAGATTATTTATTTTGCCGGTCCGACCCCGCCCAAACCGGGCCAGGTGATCGGCTCGGCCGGCCCGACGACATCATACCGCATGAACGCCTATACCCCCAAAGTGATCGGCGTCGGCCAAAAGGGGATGATCGGCAAGGGCGAGATGAGCGCCGAAGTGGTCGAGGCGATGAAAAAACACAAAGCGGTCTATTTTGCCGCCGTTGGCGGCGCCGGAGCGCTGATTTCGAAATCGATCACCGCCGCTGAAGTTATCGCCTATGATGACCTTGGCGCCGAAGCGATCCGCAAGCTGACCGTGAAAGATTTCCCGGCCATCGTAGCCCTCGACTGCCACGGCGGCAACCTGTACAAAGAGGGCATCGCCAAGTACGGGAAGAAGTAGCGTTTTATAAAAATCCAAGTTTGTCATTCCCGTGCAGACGGGAATCTAATGAATAGGGCAGGATCCGCAATCCCGTCAACGGAGGGAAATCGATCCTGCCTATTTTGTTAAATTTTTTGTTGATTAAGGAATAATGTATCTATATATTTTTATAGTCGGTTGCGCAATTGGTTCATAGATGCGAATAGAATTGGACTTAGATAATTCTCAAACGCCAAATATGATTGGAGGTTTAGATGGTAAAAGTAAAAAAAGGAAATGAGAAAAAAGTTGCAAAAGAGCTGGAGGAGTTGATGAAGATAAGAAAACTGTTAATGGTGATTTTAATAAGAGATGGTGTCGATTCCAGTCTATTGGGCGATATACTGGAAATTGATGCAAGCACGATTAGGCATATGATGCCCATGAAGAAATTAAAGAGGAGTTGATTAAAATGGAAGAAAAAGATGCCAAAGAAATTTTAAAAAACTTTCAAGATTTAAAGAAAGAACTGGAGGCAATTAAGCACCTCCTGGCTCTGCAATTAAAAAATGCCGGCGTCAATGTTACATTAATTGGAAAGGCAATGGGTATAAGTCAAGGGCGTGTAAGTCAAATATTGGGTGAATCAAAAAGGAAGAAATAAGTTATGCCACAACAGGTTGTGGACCTTTCATCAAATAGGGAAGAAATAATAACGGGGGTCGCAAAGTCGTTGTCCCGATCGCCACAAAGAACGTTAGTATTCCGTCAAATTTACTTTGGTAAAAAGAACGCAAAAAGTGTTACTGAATTGATGAAATTGACAGATTTGCCACGTAAGAGAATTCTTGAAGAAGGAATAAAGTTGGTCAAAAGCCAAATTATAAAACAGGTCAGAGTAGATGAAGAGATCGGATACGAGAAACTTTCGCATATTGCCGCACATAAGGAACAGATTTTAAGGTTGACAGAAACACCTAGCAAAATATCCCAGATAGCTACAAAAAGAAATCCAATGCCACGCGAAATTATTCAGGTTAAGCTGCCACGTGATAGGACAAAGACCGAACATATAACAATAGATGATATCGATTTGGTCTTCCCCTAAAAAAATGGACACATAGTTAAGATAGGGTAGCCGCCCGTTCGAAGTCAACTGGATTTTTAAAACCCAGGCTCGAATGACG